>VGFB01000302.1 GCA_016869015.1 Armatimonadota bacterium | reverse complement strand
CCTCGACCCGCGTGACTGGATGGCCTTCGAGCACGACGGCCAGACCCTCGTGCTGCTCCTCAACTTCCGCGCTGAGGGGCTCGCCGCGACGGTCAACGTGGGGGAACATGAGGAGAAGGTGCAGATCGACGCCTACGGTGTCCAGGCCCTCCTCATCCGCTGACCGGAAGGCGGCGGCCGCCTGAGCCCGCTCCTGCCTCTCCTGCCCGCACCCCACTGCCGCGCCCGCCGTTACGGCTTCACGGTCGGCACGTGCTCGGACAGGAAGGCGCTCACCTCGGCGATGGCCTCGTCGGGTGGGAGGGTGTGGCCGGTGTCGTACCACACGATCTTCTTCGGGTCCTTGGCAGCGTCATAGAGGCGCTGCGCAGCGGCCGGGACGATCAGCGGGTCCTGCTTACCGTTGAGCATCAGCAGCGGGCGCGGCGCGAAGTTGGCGATGTAGTTCGCCGGGTCAACGGGATCCAGCAGCCCCGGCATGAACGCGCTGAACGCGCCGAGCGACCCGCCGAGCATCAGCACCGCCGCATCGACGCGGTCCTCCACGCCGCACAGCACCCCCCCCATGATCGCCCCCATGCTCACCCCCATGTAGCCGACGCGGTCCAGGTCGATGTCGTCGCGGGTCGCGCAGTAGTCCAGGCCCCGCCGCATGTCCACGACCGATTGCGCCCAGCCGCCGCTCTGGATCATCCCAAACACGCGCGCGATCATGTCGCCCTGGGCGGCCGCCGGAGCGCGCTCGCCGTGCGAGTGGGCGTCAATCCGCAGCGTGGCATAGCCCTGCTTCGCCAGCTCGAGCGCGGGCAGCCGCACGTACTCGGCGTTCTTGTCGCCGCCCAGCCCGTGCTGCAGCATGATCAGCGGGTACGGCTTCTCGCCGGTCTTCGGAATCCCAACCAGCGCCGGCACGCGCTGTCCGTTCGTGCTGTCCAGCAGCACGTGGTAGACGGTGCACGCCTCGGTGTCCCCGAAGGTCGTGACCTCGGCGTTCAGGGGCTGGTCCGCATCGCGCGCGTAGAACTCGACGGACGCCGTCTGCTGGGCCGACACGAGGCCCGCGGCGAACAGCAGGCAGAGCAGCAGGGACAGCAGCCTTGCTCGTTTCACGTCGTCACACTCCGGCGTCGAGGATGGCGGAGATCGACCCGACGGCGGGGTCGCTGAGATCAACCCACACGGCCGGCGACACGCGGCGGAACCAGGTCAGTTGCCGCTTGGCGTATCGACGCGTGTCGCGCCTCAGGAGTTCTACACTCTGCGCCAACGAGCGGTTTCCCGTCAGGTGCTCCCGAAACTGCCGATAGCCCAGGGCATCGAGCCCGGAGGCCTCCCACCCATACCGTTCGGCGAGGGCCCGCACCTCTTCCGCCAGCCCCGCCTGTACCATGGCGTCCACGCGCCGGTCGATGCGGCGATACAGCTCCTCCCGCGGCCGGGTCAGCACCACGTATCTCCGCACGCGGACGCGCTCGCGACGAGGCGACGCGCGATGGAAGTGCGACAGCGGTCTGCCGGAGGTCTCCCACACCGCGAGGGCGCGGAGGACGCGCTGCCGGTCGGCGGGCTGCAGCCGCGCAGCCGTCTCCGCATCGACCTCCGCCAGCCGACGGTGTAGGGCTGCGCTCCCCGACTCGGCGGCCTCGCATTCGAGCCGCGCCTCGATATCCGGGTCGGGGGGGGGGATGTCCGACAGCTCCTGCATCAGCGCCTCGAGGTAGAACCCCGTCCCTCCGACCACCAGCGCGCGCCTGCCTTGCGCCGTCAGTTCCCCGACGACGCGCAGCGCGTCGAGGGCGAACCGCTCGGCGTTGTACCGCTCGCGCGGGTCGAGGAAATCGACGAGGTGATGCGGCACGGCGGCGCGCTGTTCGGGGCTCGGCTTCGCGGTGCCGATGTCGAGCTCGCGGTAGACCTGTCGGGAATCGGCGGAGATGATCTCCGCGTTGCTCGCCCGCGCCAGGGCGACGGCCACCTCCGTCTTCCCGACCGCCGTCGGGCCGGCGAGAATCGTCACCTCGGGGAGCGAGTCGCTCATCGGCCGCTCCACCCGAGCAACGCGGTCAGGAGGAGGCACATCACGAGGAAGACAGCCTGCACCGTGACCTGTCCACGAGCCGCCGGGACGCGAGGCAGCAGTGTCCCGGCCGCGAACACCTCCCGCGTGCCGAGCGCCCACACCACGGTGAGGGCCGTCTGGCCCCACGCGGTGAGCAGCAGCCACTCACCCGCGGAGGCCCGCGCCCAGTGCCGCGCGAGGTTCGTGGCGGCCGGCACCGCGACGGCGAGGATGGTCCACGCGACCCACGCGCGCACGAGCTTCGCCTCGACGGCCCACTGGCGCACCACGTTGTCCCCGCTCACCAGCAGCAGGACCGGAGCCACGATGAACGCCGGGGCGAGGCCGCCGCCGAAGGCCAACGCCATCGGCAGCGCAACCGCCACGAAGGAGGCCTCCCACACGCGGTTCGCTGGGCCGCGTCCAAGCTCCGCCGCCACCAGCCAGGCCGTCCACAGGCCCAGGAGCATCGCCTCGAAGGCCCATGGGAGGGGGGCCGCCGGCGGCGCTGCCGGACCGAATCTGGGCTCCAGCAGCAACCACCCCAGCCCGAGCGCGGCGCCGCCCAGCAGCCCAAAGGAGACCTCCATCACCTTCCACCAGTCCATCCACCGCTGAACGCGCGGGCCGAACGGCGTCTGGTGCATCCCCCACGCCTGCACGCACTCGCCGATCGCGAAACCCAGCCCGCCCCCGACCAGCCCGAAGAGCGTCAGGCCGACCGCGAGCCCGTCGCCTCGCACCATCAGGTACACCAGCAGGCCGGCCAGCGCCAGCCACAACCCGCCCCAGTACTCCGGGCGAGGCCGCGGGTCGTCGCGCGCTGAGAAGTAGATCCGCGGGAGTCTTGTCGGCGGGTCGTGAGGGCGGTTCAGCATCCGAACGCCGACCCACGCCGCGCCGGCGAGGCCCGTACACAGCGTCGCGACCTCGCCCAGACCGTACCCGCGGCCGCCGGCTGCCATCCCGATGAAGGCCCCGGTCAGCCCGATCCACACGCCGCCCTTGATCGCCAGCCCCAGCAGCCCCCACCACCGCGTGCGCTTCCGCGTTCGGCCTTGCACGAGGCCGATGGTTTGCCCGTAGGTCATCACCCCGCCAAGAGAGCATGCGAGAGCGCCCACCGCGCCCATCCGCAGGGCCTCGTCCGGGCCGAGCTCACGCCGGCCGACCACGGCCAGCGCAAGTCCGACCAGCGCGCCGGGGACCATCGCGCCGCTCTCGTGACCGAACTGCCCGCGAATGCCCCACCCAAGGCCCATCGCCAGTGCCGGCAGCAGGATTGCCAGCGTGTCGTGCATGACCGTATCTTCCTCGCCCCGCTCGCGCAGGCCTTGGCGCAGCGGACGGGGAACATGGCCGCCCACTGGCGGTCACGGTCTGAGGAAAGGAAGCGCACATGTCTGTCGAGGCCTGGGAAGACGAACTCGTGCTGAAGACGTACCTGCTGGGTCCAGGCGATCCCCTCCCGCACTGGGAGCGGACCGGGATGAGCCGCATCTACCCCTACCCGATGCAGGATGACCTCACCGAGGAGGTCCGTAACGTCCCCTACCGCGCGCTGCACCTGGAGAATGAGCACCTCCACGCCATCGTGCTCCCCCAGCTCGGCGGGCATCTGTACTCGCTCTACGACAAGGCCGCCCGGCGCGAGGTCTTCTACCGGAACAACGTGGTGAAGTACGGCCTGGTCGCGCGGCGCGGGGCGTGGATCTCGGGGGGCGTCGAGTTCAACTTCCCTCAGGGCCACACATGCCTGACCGTCTCCCCGGTGGCGGGGGTGATCGCCGAGAGCCCGGACGCCGGCCTGGCCAGCATCCACCTCGGCGGGACCGACCGCGTCAGCCGCATGCGGTGGAGCGTGCGGCTGTCGCTGGCGCCCGAGGAGGCGCGATTGCGGCAGGACGTGATGCTGCACAACCCGACGCCCTTCCGGCAGCGCCACTACTTCTGGGCCAACTCGGCCGTGCCCGCGCGGGAGGACCTGCACCTCGTCTACCCGGCCAAACGCTGCCGGACGCTAGGCGGCGAGCATCCGTACCCGATGCAGGACGGCCGCGACATGAGCTGGTACAAGAACCACGAGCGGCCCAACGATATCTTCGCCCTCGACGTGACCGAGGACTTCTTCGGCTGCTACTACGAGCAGGCCGACGTGGGCCTCGTGCACTGGGCCGACCATCGGGAGAACGTGGGCAAGAAGTTCTTCACCTGGGGCACCGCCGACGAGGGCATGATCTGGGTCGATCTGCTCACCGATGGCGACGGCCAGTACGTCGAGCTGCAGAGCGGCAGGTTCGTGGACCAGAGCACCTTCGAGTTCCTGCGGCCCTACCAGTGCGTGCGTTGGAGCGAGTACTGGTATCCGCTCCACGGGATGGGAGGGTTCTGCTGGGCGAACGACCTGGCGGCGCTCAACCTGAAGCTCGACGGCCACCGGGCCCAACTCGCGGCGCAGGCCAACGTGCCGATCGGCGAGGCGGACCTCGTGCTCGATGTTGACGGGCGGGAGGTCTGGCGCTCGCCGCAGGTCCTGGAGCCCGGCCGTCCGGTGACGGAGGGCGTGTCCCTCCTCTTCGCTCCGGAGGAGGGCTCCGTGGTCGGCCTGTCCGTGGAGGTCGGCGAAGACGAGATCATCCGCTACGAGCACCCGCCCCCGTACCTCCGTGAGGCGCCGTCCGGACTCGACGCGCTGCCGGGCTGGGACGGCGAGGGAGAACCGACGGAGGAGGACCTCGATCTTGCTGCGCTGGCCCTGGCGGAAGCGGCCTCCAAGACCACTCGCGTGGACCTGCCCAAGGAGGTCCTGCGATCACCCGACGACCCGGAGGTGACCGCCGAGGAAGTGTGCCGTCACGCGGTTCGCGCCGAGAAGCTCGATGACCGGGAGGGGGCCCGCCAGCTCTACGCCCGGGCCCTGGAGCGCGACCCGGGCTTCGCAGCCGCGCGCGTGGGGCTCGGGGTGCTCGCGCTGAGACGGGGCGACGATGATGACGCGATCGAGCACCTGCGCCAGGCCGTCGCCCGGGACGCCGACTGTGACCAGGCCTGGTACTACTTGGGCCTGGCCTACTGGCAGACGGGCGAGTTTCCGACCGCCGAGGACGTCTGGGGCCGACTGCTCGGACGGACCGACTGCCGCGCCGAGGCCGGGATCGAGTTCGCGCGGAGCCTCGACCCCGTGGCTCTGCGCGACCTCCTGAGCGATCTGCCCAGCAGCCCGACCGCGCGGTTCCTCTGGATGGCAAGCTACCGTCTGGAGGGCACCGACGCGCCCGACGGCCTGTTCCTCTTCGGCGAGCAGGACCCCCTCGCGCCGGAGCTGATTGCCGAGGAGTACCTGCGCGCGCTCGAGGAGGACGACGAGGAAGCGGCGGAGGACGCCTGGGAGCGGCTGCGTGACCTGTTGCTGGATGATCCGGAGCTCTGGCTGGAGCTGGTGTTCGCGTACCAACGGTGGGTCGACCCCCAGGACGGGGCGGAGCTGCTGATGCGCGCGGCCGAGGAGATCGGGACGGTGCGGCGCTCCCCCATCGTCTTCTACTACCTGAACATCCTGGCCGCACCGGACACCGGCTTCGACGCCGAGCGCTTCG
>VGFB01000301.1 GCA_016869015.1 Armatimonadota bacterium | reverse complement strand
CTCGCGCAGTTGGCGGAGGTCGGCTTCACCGACGTCATCGTCTCGATCAAGGCCTCGGATGTCGCGCGCACGGTGGCCGCCAACCGCCTCTTCGCGCAGCGCAGCGATGTTCCGCTTCACCTCGGCATCACCGAGGCGGGCTTCGGGCTCTCCGGCATCGTAGGCTCGGCCGTCGGGCTCGGGGTGCTGCTTTGCGAGGGCCTCGGCGACACCCTCCGTGTGTCCCTCACGGAGGCTCCCGAGCGGGAAGTCGAGGTCGGCCTGGAGGTGCTGCAGGCCCTGGGCCTGCGCGGCGGCCCGCGGCTGATCTCGTGTCCGACCTGCGGCCGCTGTAAGGTCGACCTGCGGCCCGTCGCGGAGGCCGTGCAGGAAGGGCTGCGCGAGCTGGACGCCGATCTGACCGTGGCCGTGATGGGCTGCGAGGTGAACGGCCCGGGCGAAGCCAGGGAGGCCGACCTCGGCGTCGCCTCCGGCGCCGGGAAGGCTGTCCTCTTCGTGCGCGGCGAGCGCGTCCGGACCGTCCCCATCGACTCCGCCGCCGAAGCCCTGCTCGCCGAAGCCCGCCGGTTGGCCGAGTCCCCGCCGTCGCCCCGCTAAGACCTACCGCAGCGCCTCCAGCCCGGCGATGGCCGTATCCGCCCACAGCCGTCCCGTGCCCTTCGGCGCGCGGACGTGGCGGCACAGGCGGGTCTCGTAGCTGCCCTCGTCGAGGGCCTGGTCGGTGGCGACGTAGCCGACGGTGTCGTTGGCAATGCCGATGTTCATGGTCTGAGCGAACGGCGAGCGAGCCTTGATGTCGAGGCCGATCTCCGTGAACACCTCGCCGGCGAGCCCGACGATTCCCAGCTCCCCGATGCGCAGTGTCTGGAGCGGCACCAGCCATTCCGTCGGCCCCTGCGCGCACAGTACGACCTCCCGCGCGTAGAGCCACTCCGCATCATCCCACGCCTCCCCCGCCTCGTACCGCGCCCTGGCCGAGGCCAGCTCCTCCGCCGAAGGGGACCGCGCGGGGAAGTTCACTTCCGTCAACCTCGCCCCCAGGGGCGCCTCGTCGCGGAAGTCCTCCTCAGCGAGGCCGTTCCAGATCCGCCACGCCTCGGCGGCCACGACATTCCCGACCCGCTCGATCTGGTGGCGCAGGTGGAGGCTGTGGCGCGGGGGGCGTGTGAAGTCGAGGTTGTTCACATCGCCGAAGGTGCCGTTGGCCAGCGGACTGACGAACCCGGCCCCGGCCAGACGGTTCAGCGCCGCGCCGAAGGCGGCGAAGTAGTCGGCGGAGATGACGTGGTGGTCTGCGCCGCTGATGCCGACATAGTGCAAGCTCAGGTTCCCCAGCGCCGCGATGGGCGCGCCGTCGGGCGATCGCAGCACAAGCAACCCGAGTTGGGGGTCGGTCGGACCGGCCGGACGGATCGCGTCGGGGTTCAGATGCCCCGGGTTCATCTGCACGCTGCCGTCCTTCATGTGCCACCGACGGTTGTGAACTTCCCCCGGCACCGAGCCTGCCGCGTGGGCGAACTGCGCCGGCCGTTGCCGCCGGAAGGCCATCGTGAAGGCGTCGGCGATTCGCGGCGCCACCCAGTCGGCGTACCCCGGTTCCTCCGGCGTGCCCAGAGCCCCCACAATGGCCGGCCCCGTGTGCGTGTGCGTCCCCGCGATCAGCACGTTCTCCGGCGGTACGCCCGTCTGTTCCCGGATCCGAGTCTTGGCCGCCGTCACCACCGGCCCGGGCACGACGATGAGATCGCAGATCACCAGCCCCAACGTCGTGTCGCCGCAGGACAGCGCGATGGCCTTGGCGTTCAGAGGGTCCAGAACATCACCAGCCAGCCGATCCGTGAAGTAGCCGATCAGGTGCGCGCCCAGTCCCGGCGTGATGTCCAGTTGCGCGGCTCCCGCTTGCAGGCGAGGCATGGGGGTACTCCTCCCGATGGTTCTGTGGCAGGGCCAATTCCCGCCGCCAACCCGCACTCCTCCTCGCCCATGCCGAGGGCGGCGAGGGGTGCCGGGCACGCGCGGCGAAACGCGGTCTGACCGACGCACCGATCCTGCGATCGACGGGAGCAGCGCGATGGCCGAGCTGACGACTCGCGAGCGGTTCCAGCGCATGTACGAGCACCGGGAGGCCGACCGGGTGCCGATGATCGGCGGGCCGTGGGGGACCACCCTGGAACGGTGGCGGCGCGAGGGGATGCCCGCCGAGGCCGACTTCGCCGACTACTTCGGTCTCGACCACGTCGTGGGGGTGGGCGGGGATGTCAGCCCGCGGTATGAGGCGAAGGTCATCGAGGAGACGGACGAGTACGTGATCGCCTTCGATGCCTGGGGCACCACGTCCAAGAACTGGAAGCACGCCAGTTCCACACCCCACTGGCTCGGCCGCACGGTCGTCGACCGCCCCTCCTGGGAGGCTGCCAAGGCCCGACTGGTGATGGGTCGCGATCGCATCGACTGGAACCACCTCCGCACCCACTATCCCACGTGGCGGGAGAGGGGCTGGTGGATCCACGGCGGGCTGTTCTTCGGTTTCGACGTGACCCACGCCCGCGTCGTCGGCACCGAGCAACTGCTGACCCTGATGATGGACGACCCCGACCTCGTCGCCGACATGTACAGCACCGAGCTCGACTGCAGCCTGCAGCTCCTCCAGATGATCTGGGATGAGGGCTACACCTTCGACGCGATCTTCTGGTGTGACGACATGGGCTACCGCAACGGCACCTTCTTCTCCGTCCCCATGTATCGCGAGCTGCTGCTGCCGGTGCAGAAGCGCGCCATCGACTGGGCTCACGAGCGGGGCATCGTGGCCCATCTACACTCGTGCGGCAACATCAACGCCTTCCTGCCCGACCTGCTGAGCGCCGGCCTCGATGGCCTGAACCCCCTGGAGGTGAAGGCCGGGATGGACCCGCTGCGCCTGAAGCAGACCTACGGCGATCGGCTCGTCCTCGACGGCGGCCTCAATGCGATGCTCTGGGACGACATCGACCGGATCGAGGCGGAGATCCGCCGTCTGCTGCCCGCGCTGAAGGCGAACGGCGGCTACATCTTCCGCGAGGACCACTCGATTCCCGACAGCGTCAGCCTCGAGAACTACCGCCGCATCGTGCAGGTCGCCAAGGAGCTCGGCTCCTACGAGTGAGTCGCCGCCGGCCCCGGGGGAGCGCCATGAAGCCTGCCATTCGCAAGCTCGGCACGATCGACTGTGACCTCGTCGAGACGACCCCTATCGTCTTCCGAGACCGGCTCTTCCGTTTCGAGTACGTTCGTGCCGGCTACTCCGGGAACCGCACCGGCGAGTCCTACTTCCGCTTCGTGGACCACGCTTCGGGGGACGCCTCGGCGCCCTTCGCTCGCGGCTACCACCTGGGCAACGCCTTCGTGGAGGATGATCGGCTCTACGTGACGGGGACGAACGTCTGGGACGGCGACCGAGTTGACCTCTTCGTGTCGGGCGACATGGAGTCGTGGGAGTCGCGGAGCGCGCTCAACCTCCCGGGCTACGGCATCTTCAACACCTCGCTGTGCCGCGCGGAGGACCGGTATGTGCTGATGTTCGAGGTGGGGCGGCCAGCCGACGTCGCCGGCGTGCCCTTCACCGCGAGGTTTGCCGTCTCCGCAGACCTCGAAGCGTGGGAGCTGACGCCGCCGGAGTGCACTTACTCGAAGGACCGCTACACGGCGCCGCACTGCCTGCGGTACCTGGAGGGGTACTACTACAACTTCTACCTGGAGGCGCATCCGGGGCCCCGCTACGACCAGCGCGTCGTGCGTTCGCGCGACCTGGCGTCCTGGGAGCCAAGCCCCCTCAACCCCGTGCTGGAGGCCTCGGAGGAGGACCGTCGGGTCGCTCACCCGCGTCTCACCGACGAGGAGCGGGCCCGCATTGCCACGGCGGCCAACCTGAACAACTCGGACATCGACCTGTGCGAGTACGCCGGCCGCGTGATCATCAACTACTCGTGGGGCAACCAACAGGGGATCGAGCACCTCGCGGAGGCCGGGTTCGAGGGTACTCTCCGTGAGTTCCTGCTGGGCTGGTTTCCGTGAAGCCCCCGGCCGGGAACAGCACGACGCGACGAGCCCTGGGCCCGCCGCGTCGATGATTCCTCTGGTGCGCGCTACTGGGGTCGAACCAGTGACCTCTACCCTGTCAAGGTAGCGCTCTCCCAACTGAGCTAAGCGCGCGATCGGTCTGCTGGAGCCGGACTATACCATACGCCGGCCTGCGTGTAAAGCGAGAGCCGGGGATGGCGTTCACGCGGCGTTCGCGAGACGGTAGATCAGCACGATGCAGGCGGCAAAGGCCAGGGAGTGCCCCAGCTCGATGAGCCCGAGCGTTCGGATGACCGGCGGGGCGTCGCCGCCTCGGCGGAGTGCCCAGAGGGCCTTGATCGCTACCGGCACGAGCGCAGCGGCGGCCCAGGGCGGCGCCCATCCGAGGGCGCTCAGGCTGACCACGATCAGCAAGGCCGCTGAGTGATAGACGACTGACGCCCACCCGGCCTGCAGCCGCTGCGCGAGCGGCTCGCGTCGCGCACGCCAGTTGCGCACCAGGAAACGGACGTGGAATACGCTTCCGGCAAAGTACAACAGCGCCAGCAGCCAGAGACCGAGGCTCTCCGGGCCCAAAGCCTCCGCACGGCTCACCGCGGCGATGAGCACGACGCTGCTCAGACCCAGAACGCCGACCAGCTCGCCCCAGGCGGTGCGCTCGCGGTGACGGAGTTGCACGAGCAGGGAGAGGATCGCCAAGACCGCCCCCGCCGCGACGACGGGTAGGAGGGGGCGGATGCCATGCACGAGGATGAGGGTCGCCAGGAGCCCGACCGAGAGGCTGTTGAGGCCCAACGCCGCGACGACCGCGTCTCGCCGCTGCGATGGCCGCGCGCGGAGCGCCGTTACGGTCGCGTGCTGCCCGAGGAACCCGGCCAGCGTGGAGACCAGCACGATCCAGGGCACCGCGCCACCCCGTCCGTCAACGGCCAGGGCACCGACAAGGTAGCCGACGAGGAGGATGGACCACGCGCCATGCTGACGCGGGAACAGCCAGGCGAGAACCCCGCCCGCCGGGCGAGACGGCATCGGCTCGCCGGCGGACGGGGTATGTAACTGCTCACAGCGTCCCGTCGGATCGGCCGGGCTCTCGTCGTGTGTCGCGATCTGTGCCGACGGCCGTCCCACGGGACTTCCCTTCTTCCGTCACCTCCGCTCTGCCACCCCTCAAGACTTCAACATGCGAACGGTCGCCTGACGTTCCTACGAGGCCAGGGCGGCCTTGATGTCCTCTTCCGGGGTCGAGATCGGCGCGAGGCCGAAGGTGTCGACCAGGACCTGCAGCACCGGCGGCGTCACGAAGGCCGGCAGGCTCGGGCCCAGTTTGATGTTCTTGATCCCCAGGTGCAGCAGCGTGAGCAGGATGACGCACGCCTTCTGCTCGAACCACGAGAGGATCAGCGACAAGGGCAGGTCGTTGACGCCCACGTCGAAGGCGTCCGCGAGGGCGACCGCGATCTTGATCGCCGAGTAGGCATCGTTGCACTGCCCGATGTCCAGCACCCGCGGGAAGGGGCCGATCTTGCCCAGGTCCAGCTTGTTGAACCGGAACTTCCCGCACGCCAGGGTGAGGATCAGGCAGTCCGCGGGGACCTGCTCGGCG
>VGFB01000300.1 GCA_016869015.1 Armatimonadota bacterium | reverse complement strand
TGAGGTACGAGGTTCGCTTTCGGCCCTCGGTTGAGCGGGATCTGGCGGCCCTCCCTCGGAGTGTACGAAGCCGCATGATGCGGGCGTTGCGGGCGCTCGCAGAGAACCCGCGACCGACCGATGCCCGACCCCTCCACGGGGAGTCCAAGGGGCTCTGGCGCGTGCGCGTTGGCGACTACCGGGCCTCCTATCGGATTGATGACGAGGCGCGACTCGTGCGCGTGGGGCGCGTCGGTCACCGCAGCACGTTCTACAAGCGCTTTCAGGGCAAGTAGCCGACCGGTTGGGGTCACAGCTCGAGTTCGGAGGACAGAGGATGCAGACGCTGATCGGGTCGTTGCTGGTGTGGGCGGCAACGCTGGGCGCGGGGATCCGGACGACGGCTCCGGTGCTCGAGGAACAGCCCCTGGAGCAGCCCAGCTTCGTGTTGCTGTACACTGGTGACACCCGCGGCTACCTCGAAAGCTGTGGGTGAGGGGGCGACACGGCGGGCGGTCTGGCCCGTCGAGCTGCGCTCGTCACGAGCCTGCGGGAGCTGTACAAGACGGTGCTGCTGGTCGACAGCGGCAACGCGGCCAATCGCGGCGACGTGCTGGGCGTCATGTACGAATCGATGGCCCTGATGGGCTACGACGCCCTGGGCGTGGGGATCATGGAGGCCGGTCTGGCCGAAGATGCGGCGAAGGCCGCTCAGGAGAAGGGCCTGCCCCTGGTCGGGACGGTGGGCCCCAAGGTCGGGGAGGCTGCGCCGGGCCGGATCAGCAAGCAACTCGGCGACCTGACCGTCGGGGTCGTCTCGGCGGGCTGGACGGCCGAGCCTGAGCAGCCGGAGTACCGCGGGGCCGTTCAGGGGCTGCTGGAGGCGGCGCGGGCGGAGTCGGACTGCGTGGTGCTGCTGAGCCAGTTGGGCCCCGAGGCCGATACGAAGCTGCTGTCTTCGGAGGGACTGGTGGGCCTGGCAGACATCGTGGTGAGCGCATCGGATGCCCTCCGGCCCCTGACGCCCGCAATCGTCGGGCCGACGGTGCTGCTGCCCGGGGTGCGGAAGGGGCGGGAGCTGGGGGTGCTGGAGGTCGCGCTGGAGGGGGACACGGTTCGGTGTCACGGGGAGGTCATCACGCTGGCCAAGGACCTGCCCGAGGACCCGAGGATTGCGGCCCTGGTAGACGACTACTACGCGCAGCGGCAGGAGCAGGGCGGCGGCGAGCGGCCGGCGGCGATCGAGACGGCCGAGGGCCCGGAGCTGCCCGACCTCTTCACCGCCGACGAGCAGAAGCTCATCCGCGCCCGGGGGTACCTGACCGCCGATGAGTGCGGGCGCTGCCACCAGGAGCAGCTGGACCAGTGGCGCACGACGCAGCACTCGCACGCGCTGGGGACGCTGATCGCCGCGGCGCGGGTGGTGCCCGAGTGCCTCGTCTGCCACTCGGAGGCGAACCGTCGCGGCCTGCCCTACGACGCCGAGGGGGCCGACCAGTACGGCGTGGACTGCGCGGCCTGCCACGGCGCGGGGCTGTTCCACGCCTCGATGGAGGGCGCCCGGGACACCATCGTCCGCAGGCCCGCCGAGGCGCTCTGCCGCCGTTGCCACACCGCCGAGCGAGACACGGGCTGGGCGCTGGATCTGAGGCTGCCGAAGGTGGTGCACTGAGGGCGTGATTCACCCCCCCTCCCGCTGAGAGAGGGGCCGGAGGTGAGGGCTGCTTGCAGGAGATCTCGATCGTGTGCTTTGGGGATAGCGTCACCCAGGGCACACCGCACGTTCATGCTGAGGAGACGTTTCCCCGACTGCTCGAGCGGCGGCTGCGGAGCCGCTTCGCCCAGCAGAGGCTCTTCTTCCAGGTCATCAACTCCGGCGTGGGCGGGGAGAACACCGCCGAGGGTCTGGCGCGCATGCAGTCGGATGTGCTGGACCATGGGCCGCAGATCGTGGTCGTGGAGTTCGGGCTGAACGATGTGCGTTACGAGCCCGAGAAGCAGGTCCCGGTGCCGCAGTTCGTCGAGAACCTGGGGCGCATCGCGGCGGCGATCCAGGAGATCGGGTCGGTGGTCATCCTCACGACCCCCAACCCGATCATCAACACGCGTCATCCGTACTCGCAGGCGGTCAGTTACTACGATCGCTGGGGCGGCTGCAATCAGGCGCTGGAAGAGTACGTCGAGGGCGTGCGAGAGGCGGGGCGTATCATCCCGGCTCGGGTCTGCGACATCTACGAGGCCTTCGTCGCCAAGGCCGTCGAGGCGGAGTTCCGCGGCGAGACGCCCGACCATCGCGATCTGCTGAGCCTCCAACCGTACGTCAGCTTCGAGGACGGCGTGCACCCCACGGCGACCGGGCAGCGGCTGATCGCGCAGGAGCTGTACCGGATGCTGGTGGAGATCGTGCCGCAACTGGCGGCGGAGTAGGCGTCACCTGCGGCCCTCTTCCTCTTGATGGAAGGGGACGACTGAGGAGGCAGCGCGGTGTCGGATCTGAAGGTCGGGTTCATCGGCGCGGGCGGGAATGCGCGCGGGCACATGAGTCGGGTGGCGGAGATCGCGGGCGCGACGATCTCGGCGGTCTGCGACCTGGACGGTCCGCGGGCGAGCGCGGCCGCGCAGGAGTACGAGGCGCGAGCCTACACGGACCCGATGGAGCTGCTGGACGCCGAGGCGCTGGACGCGCTCTACGTCAGCGTGCCGCCCTTCGCGCACACGAACGTGGAGATCGAGGCGGCCGGGCGCGGCATTCATCTGTTCGTCGAGAAGCCGGTGCATCTGTCGATCGACGCGGCCCTGCGCATCTGCGAGGCCATCGACGAGGCGGGCATCATCACCTGTGTCGGGTACCAACTGCGCTACCTCGATCCGACACAGAAGCTGAAGAAGTGGCTGGCGGGCCGGACCATCGGCCTGGTAACGACCACGCGTTGGGGCGGGCTGCCGGGGACGCCGTGGTGGCGGGTGATGGAGGAATCCGGCGGGCAGCTGGTCGAGCAGACGACGCACCAGATCGACCTGATGCGGTACTTCGCGGGGGAGGTCGTCGAGGTCAGCGCGCGCTACGCGCTGCGGACGATGGGGGAGGTAGAGGGGTTCGATATCCCCGACGCACAGGCGCTGTGGATGCGCTTCGCGAGCGGGGCGCTGGGCGCGTGCACCACCAGCTGCATGGCCGTCGAGGGCGGGGGCAAGGGCGACCTGGAACTCCTGCTGAAGAGCCAACGGGTGGGCTGGGCCGCCGACCGCGTGACTGGCTCGCCGGAGCTCCCCGAGCTGTCCGGCCCCTACGCCCAGACCCCGAACATCGATCAGGTCTTTCTCGACGCCGTCCGCTCCGGAGAGCACAAGCAGGTCCTCAGCAGCTACCTCGACGGCGTGAAGACCCTCGACGTCACCCTCACCGCTAACCGCTCCGCCGAGCGCGGCGGCGAACCCATGCCGACGAGGTTGGGGAAAGGGTAGAGCCGGGCAAGCTTGACGAAGAAGGGGCGCGGACCGGGCGGCAGAGACCATCGCCCGGCCCGCGTGACGCTCCAGCCGGCGGTGCCTCAGCCGGGCAGTTCGGGCTTGCGCGCGAACACCGCGATGCTCGCCACCTTGCCGCCCAGTTCCGCGGCCAACCGCCGCACGACCTCGCTGTCCGCCTGATCGTCTGCCGCGGACACGAGGCCCGACGCCTCGGCGAATTCGGCGAGCTCCGCACAAGTGTAGGTTGTGCGTCTGCGGATTTCCACATCGGCCAACCCCGCCTCGGTCAGTCCAGCAACATACTGCTCCTCGCTAAGGGCCCCACCCACGCAGGCACTGTAGGCCGCCAGGCTGTGCCGCACCCCGGCCGGCAGATCGTCCGCCACGATGTCCGCCACGAGCATGCGGCCGCCCGGCTTGAGGACGCGGGCCATCTCGGCGAACACGCGGGGCTTCTCAGGGGACAGGTTGATGACGCAGTTGGAGATCACCCAGTCCACCGTTCCGGACTCGACGGGCAAGTCCTCGATCAGCCCCTTGCGCACCTCCACGTTGGCGTGACCCGCCGCTGCGATGTTGGCCCGCGCTCGCTCGATCATCTCGTCGGTCATGTCCACTCCGATCACGCGCCCGGACGGACCGACTCTCTCGGCGGCAATGAGCAGGTCGAAGCCCGCGCCGGAGCCCAAGTCAACCACCGTCTCGCCTGCGCGAACCTCGCCAAAGGCCAACGGGTTCCCGCATCCGAAGGTCGGCGCCTCCGCTCCGGCCGGCACGGCCTGCACGTCCTCATCCGTGTATCCCAGCACCTGGGGGGCGATCTCCGACACGTTCTTCTGCCGGCCCCCGCCACAGCACCCGCGCTGCGAGGACACCCGCTTCCCATATGCGGCTGCGACGGCGGCTCGCACAGCAACAGCATCAGTTCCCACCGGTTCGGCACCCATCGTGGATCGCTCCTCTCGGCCGGCGTCTCGGGCCGGCATCTTTGTTGATAGGCACAGTTGTGCCAATCTGCAATTGATTGGTTCAAGAGAACGGGTCCTTGCGGACCCGTGAGTTTGGGCCTATTCCTCCGGGGGGCAGCAGGCCTCGACCGCCCTTGCGAACCCATGCAAGGCGGACACCAAGAACTCGTAGTTCACCGAGTACCGGACCTCCTTGCCCTGACGCTCGGCGAGCAAGATGCCCTGATCGCGCAGCACGGCAAGATGCCGCGAGACGACCGACACATCCACCGGGAACCCCTCGGCCACCTCGCTGACCGTGCGCGGCTGTCGGGCCTCCACCAGAAGCGCCATGATGCGCAGTCGGGTCGGGTCGCACAGCGCCCGGAAGAACCTGGCATCCGGTATCCCCGGAAGCCCGCAGCACGACGGACTGTCGCCCGACGTCATGCCCGCAGTTTTCTTGCGCGTTTGCGCATTCATGCAAATATAATAGCATGCACTGAGCGGGCTGTCAAGGCCCACATCGGGCGACAGCAAAGGCGAAGGCGCGGCTCGGGCGAGCCGCAGGCACGGACGACAACGGCGCAACTCACCACGCCGCCACAGCAGCCCGCGAGACGCGCGCGCTCCCAGCAACGCCGACAGCGAACAGCAGGGCCGTTGGGTCGGCCGTCAACGCCCGTAGACCCTTTCCGCCGTCTTCCAGCAGACGTTGGCACGGGCGGTCTCGCTGAGCTGATCGAGGAACACGTCGTACCGCTGCAGCTCGGGGCCGAGGCGCTCGAAGCGGGTCACGAGGTCCGAGCCGAGACAGATGCGCGCGCTGTGCTCCTCGGTGAGGGCCAGCCACTCCTCCCGCGGCACGCCGCCGGGGCAGATGATCTCATCGAAGATGATCCACGAGTAGTCGACCACGAGGTCGGGGTACTGCTCCAGCAGCCGGCGGACCATCTGGTGGTAGAAGGGCACGTTCACCCGTCGGGAGATCCCGCAGTGAGCGAGGATGAAGCGGGTGCGGGGGAAGTCGCGCAGGGCCTCCTCGAGCTCGTAGAGGTAGACGGGGTGATCGCTCTTGCTGACCGAGGTGACGTTCTGGTGCAGCAGGACGGGGAGATTGCGCTCGGTGGCGAACTCGAAGACCGGCCACAGCGCGCGGTGATTCGCCCGGGGGACGTCGCCCAAGGTGAGGGCGGTGAGATCGTCGTGGCGCAGCAGGAGCTCCCCGATCCCCGCCCACACGTCCGGGTACAGGTCGTAGGCGCGCCGGA
>VGFB01000299.1 GCA_016869015.1 Armatimonadota bacterium | reverse complement strand
CGACGAACTCGTCGCGCTGCAGCAGCGCTTCGATCAACGCCGCGCGCTTCCCCGGATTCCGGTCCGCCAGGAACTCACGCAGGGCATCGGGCTCCGGGATCGTGCCGATGACGTCGAGGGATGCCCGGCGGAGGAAGACCTCGTCCGAGCACGGGTACGCCGGCTCGATCCCCTGCGCCTTCAGCCCCGCCAGCACGCGTGCGTCGATCTCCGCGGCCGGGACCGTCCACTGCGCGCTCTCGAAGGGCCGGACGGCCTGAGCGCCGGCTATCGACCCCAGCAGGCCTGTCAGCAGCAGTAGGCGTACCATCGGGCTCCCACTGAGTGGACAACGTTCCATGGAGCTACTATGGCCCCCAGACGGCGGAGGTTACACCCGCCACACCGCAGGTCCCCCGACCTCCCCCGTCGAACGCTCGCGCCGTCGTGCCGTAGGCCGCCACTTCGCAATCCCCCGGCTCCGGAGCGCCGCGCCATGAACGTCATCCTGATCGCCATCGATACGCTGCGTGCCGATCATCTCGGCTGCCACGGGTACCGCTACGACACCAGCCCCTCCCTCGACGCGCTGGCCGCCGAGGGCGCCGTGTTCGAGAGCTTCTGGGCGCCGAGCATCCCCACGCACCCCGGCTTCACCACCATGCTCACCGGCGTGCACGGCGTGCACCACGGGATCGTCTCCCAAGGCCGCCCCGATGCGCAGCTCCCCGGCGGCATCCAGCTGCTTCCGGCCTTGCTGCGCGGGCACAACGGGCTGACCACGGTGGCGGTCGACAGCCTCGCGCCGGGGCACAACTGGTTCCTGCAGGGCTACGATCACTATATCACCAGCCGCAACGGCTCGGCGGAGTGGATCACCGGAGCCGCGCTGAAGTGGCTTCGCGCCTACGGCGATGAGCCCTTCTTCATGTTCCTGCATCCGTGGGACCCGCACAGCCCCTACACGCCCCCCGACCCGTACAAGACGCTGTTCACCGACTCCGATCCGAACGATCATGACGAGGAGGAGTGGGCGAGCGTCACCCAGCAGCTCGTGTATCCCTTCTTCAAGTGGTTCCTCTACGAGCGGATGGGCAATCCGCGGAACTTCGATTACATCCGGGGCCAGTACGACGCCGAGATCCGCTCGTGTGACGATCGGCTGGGGGAGTTCTTCGCCGGGCTGAAGGAGCTAGGGCTCTGGGAGAACACCGCAATCCTCATCACTGCCGACCACGGGGAGTCGATGACCGAGCACCACGTCTTCTTCGAGCACCACAGCATCTACGACTGCGTGCTGCACATCCCGATGATCGTGCGCGCGCCAGGTCGCGTGAGCGCAGGCACGCGCGTGAGAGGCATGTTTCAGCACTGCGACATCGCGCCGACGGTCTGTGACCTCGTCGGCCGCGAGGCCGCGCCGCAGTTCGACGGCCGCAGCATGGTGCCCGCGACGGAGGGACGGGACGAGGGGTACGACGCGATCTACTGCACCGAGGCCTCGCGCGTCGCGCGCTGGGCGATCCGCACACCCGACTGGAAGCTGATGAAGATCGTGAGCCCCGGCCAGTACCACGTGGACTACGACGAGCTGTTCCACGTCGCCGAGGACCCCCACGAGACCCGCAACCTCATCCAGGAGCGCCCTGACCTCGCCGACGCCCTCGAACTGAAGCTCGCACGCTGGCGGGACGAGATGCTCGGCTGCGGCCCCGATCCCGTGCGCGTCGAGATGGGCCGCGGCTCGACCATGGAGCAGAACCGCCAGGACGGCCTCCAATACCTGGGCATGACCTTCGACGAGTGGATCAGATACTACCAGGAGAGGTTCTGTAGCCCGCTGCATTCGTGAGGGGCGCTTGTGCGAGCCCTACCTCCCCTCCTGGTACCTCGCGAACACCTCCTCGGGCGGGAGGGCGCGGTTGTAGAGGCTGAGGTCGCGGACGGAGCCGTTGAAGTGGCCGTAGGAGCCCAGCCAGCCGAACCGCAGCGGCTCCTCGTTGGTGCGGATGGTCGTGGCGACGGCCTTGCCGGGGCCGGCCTCGCGGCCGTTGAGGTAGACCCGCATCGTCGCGCCGTCGTAGGTGGCGGCGACGTGGTTCCACTCCCCCGGCGTGAGGCACAGATCGGTGGGGTTGTAGTGGTTCCGCGTGCCATCCGGGCTGTCGATCTCGAACCAGGGCGTCAGCCCCGGCCGCAGGTGCAGGCCGTAGGTGCCCGTGGCCTCGTAGCCCTTGCCCAACAGCGCCGGATACCAGACCTCCGAGGCCTCGTACCTCACCCACATCAGCATGGTCAGCGGGCCGGTCAGGTTCAGGGCGGGCGGGCTGCCGAAGTCGATGTACTGCCGCCGCGAGTCCTCGAGCCGCACGACCGGCCGGTCGCCGTCCTTCACCCACTGCGGCTTGCCGACCAGCGTCCCCGTCAGCTCCCCCGGCGCTGCGGACTTCACCGCAACGCCCGGCCCCTCGGCGAGCCTCCAGCGCGCGACGAGGCCCTGGGTATCCAGCCGCCGCAGCTCCTCGGCGCTGGGCAGGTTCGCGGGGATCGTCTCCGGGCCGTCGAGGATCAGCTCACGCAGGGCGGAAGGCTCGTCGAACTCGCCGAAGGTGGGCGACCAGACAGGCTGGTCGTCCGAGGTTGCGGAGCGGCGAGCGAAGTTGGCGTAGAGGCGACCGTTTGCCGAGAGCTGCGCCAGCGGCAAGGCGACGCTTGCGGTCCACGGGCCCTTGGCCGAAGCCGCTGACCGGACGACGGCCCCGCTATCCCACGCTCCGTCGTTCCCAGAGGCCGTCCACTTCCCGTTGGGCGCGATGAGGAGCTTGCGCAGCGGCCCCTCGCGCTGGGCGCTCAGCAGGACCTCCCAGTAGTCGCCTCCGGTGATGTCGGCCACAGACCTCGGCGTCTGCGGGCCGGTCGGCTCCTCGAGCTGCAGGTACAGCCACGCGCCGTCGGTGAGCAGCCGCGCGGCGCACTGACGGCGCGTCGGCTCCGCGATGCGGGACCGCCAGGTGATCAGCGAGAGGGCCTCGCCGCGGTCCAGCTTCGCCGGGTTGCCGCCGAGCGGCCCCGCCGAGGCGAAGGGCACGCGTAGCGGCGCGCCCTGTCCCCCATACCGGGCCCTGGCGTGTTCCAGGGACTGCGCCCGCCCCGCGACCATGTAGTCCCACGTACCCAGCGCGAACAGCTCGACCCGCGCCTTTTGCTCGGGCGTCTGCGCGGCCGCGCGCGCCTGCTCCATCAGCGCGCCGAGCTCCGCCATCCGCCGCTCCGTGCCCAGGTACCCCCACGCGACCTCCTCCGTCTGGTGGTGGTGCCCCTCGATCCGCCCGCTCGCAATGGCCTCGGGGTAGTTGGCGGGACTGCCGTAGGTCGCTTCCACGGTCTCGTAGAAGCTGCGCAGTGGCTCCGCAGCCGGGCCGTAGAGCCGCGCGAAGTACTCGTCGAGCAGCTTCCCGACGTCCAGCAGCGGCTCGTCCATCAGCCGATAGGTGAGGTACGCCTCGACGTCCTGCCCGTAGCCGCAGTGGAAGACGCCGCGGTAGTCCTGGTCGTGGAACAGCTTGAACTGTTCCCCGACGGCCCGCGCAAAGAAGCCGGGGAAGCAGTGGAACTTGCCGTTGTTCGCCACCTCGACCGGAAAGGTGTAGTACAGCCACAGATACAGCGGCCGCGACGGGCTGGTGGCCCGCCACTGCTTCAGCAGCTCGACCTCATGCTCGTAGGAGGGCCGGTCGAAGTTCAGCCGGTTGCAGGCGAAGCAGTACTGGACCAGGACGTTCGGCTCGAGCTTCACCTTCACCGGCGGCGCGGCGTGCGTCATGTAGGCCAGGCAGACGACCCACTTGTCCGGGTGTTTGGCCCGGACGAGCTTGGCGACTTCGTTGACGAACTGGAAGAAGTAGTCGCTGTGCCGACCGTTGGAGAAGAAGGGGCTGTCGGCGTCGCGCCCGGTCAGCCATGCCTGACACGCGGCGCACTTGCAGAAGGCGTCGTTATCCATCGGCTCGACGCAGAAGCAGCTGCCCGCGGCCTGCGCCCCCGGGTAGTTCTTGCCGGTCTCGAAGAACTCGCAGGCGTCCTTCGCGACCTGCTCCACCAACCCGCGGCTCGTGTAGCACATCTGGGGCGGCTGACCCTCGTAGCCTTGGGCGAACCAGTCGGCGTGCTTCGCCTCGAAGAGCGCCTCCTGGCCCGCCTCGGGCGCCCAGAAGCGCCGGTAATAGCCGTACAGCGAGTGGTTGCCGAGGCAGATCTCCCCGCCCTCGCGACGCCGCAGCCGGAAGAGTGTCACCCAGCCGCGCTTGGCGAGCGTGTAGGCGCCGCCCTCGAAGCGCCGGTGCAGCTCCGGATAGGCGGCGGCTTCCCAGCGTCCGTACCCCTCGCTGCCCCCCGGCCACAGGCCGGTGTACGCATCGTAGCTCTCGCTGGAGGGGTAGGCGGCGTAGCGGTAACGGAGGAACGGCGAGCGCTGCAGGCCGGAGCCCGTGACGGTCAGGGACGGCTGTCGAGGACAGTCGGTTCCGGTCTCGGTCGCGTTGAACCAACGGACGTCACAGTACCGCTCCAGGAACTCGTAGGCCGCGTGCATCGTGCCCTGCTCGTCCCAGAGGCCCGGCCATGTTGCGAGCTCCTCCGCCGAGGGCGTCGGGTTGTAGCGGACCTCGCCCCGGTCGTCCCTGTCCCGTCCAAGCACCACGACCGTCTCCGGCGCGAAGCGGATCAGGTACTCCTGGGGCTTGAGGCTTCCGGCGTCGGTCCCCAGGGCGCGCGTCGCCGCGCTCTCGCCGACGAGGAGGCGGGCTCCGGTGACCGGCTCATCATCCCGCGCTATCGCGAACTCCGCGCCGGTGATCTGCTGCAGGTGCCACTGCAGCTCGCGGGCGGCGAACTGCGCCGCGCGCGTGGCATCGCGGGCGATCACGAGCGTCGCTTCCGGTCGGCCCTCGTTCGAGAGGGTGACACCGACCTTCGCCGGGGGCGCAGCCGCCACGCTTGCGCTCAGCCCGACAAGCACCGCCCCCCAAGCCGACCACCACGCACGCTCACGCTTTGCGTTCATCACGAACCTCCGGGGTCGCGTCTTTGGAACTCAACCTTGAGGGCCGCCCGAAGAGGACTACCCCCGCCGCCCGGCGCACTGCCCGGCACGTTCGTCTCGCCCCCGGCTGCTTCCTGCGAGGGCGCGTAGAGGGAGGCTGTGCGCCATGCTCGCCCCCTGTGGTGCGGCGTTGTGTCTGCTCTACGCTGTGTCTGCCTTGGCGGATGAAGCTCAGTTGACGCTTGTCGACCTGACAGATGACGTGTGCCTGGAGCGTCTGAAGAGCGATCAGCCGGAGCAGGTCTCGGTCGCGCGCGTGGCCGACGGGTCGGGGGTCGTGGTGACCTGTCGCCCCGGGAAGAGCGACTACCCGGGGATCGTGCTGAGGCCCGAGGGCGAGGGGTGGGACCTGTCCGCGTACGGGCATGTCGAGGCGAAGGTCGCCAACCTCGGCCAGGTGACCAGCGGCGTCTCCCTGCGCATCGACAACGCGGGGGACTGGACGACAAACCCCTGGAACAGCGAGACTGCGTGGCTGAAGCCCGGGGAGAGCGCGACCGTCCGCATCCGCTTCGGCTACTCCTGGGGCAAGCCCGGCTTCGCGCTCGATCCGGCGAGGGTCACGCAGCTGCTCGTTTTCGTCGGCAAGGCGG
>VGFB01000298.1 GCA_016869015.1 Armatimonadota bacterium | reverse complement strand
CAGCCTCGAAAACGAGCACCTGCGTGTGACCTTCGACGCGCAGACGGGCGGAATCGCCAGCCTCCTGGACAAGGCCACCGGGCGGGAGTGCGTCGACCCGGCCGCTCCGTACACGCTGAACGAGTACCTCTACGTCTCGGGGGGAGACGGGACCAACATCGTCGACGTGGGCGCGAACAGACCGGCCGAGCTGACGGTGCACAGGCCCCGCGACGTGCGGCTGACGAAGCTCGTGCTGCCCGGGCTGGGAGCCTTCGCGAGGGTGGAGGCCACGGCGGAGAAGACGCCGGCGCTCTCGTCCCATGTGTGGCTGGGCGCGACCGCGCCCTACCTCCAGGTGGTCAACAGCCTGACGCGCGAGCCCGAGCGCAAGAAGGAGGCCGCCTACTTCGCCTTCCCCTTCGCCGCGACGAACCCGGAAGTGCGGCTGGAGATCCCCAACGGGGTGATGCGGCCGGGCATCGACGAACTCCCGGGCTCCTGCAAGGAGTGGTACGCCGTGCAGCACTTCGCGCGTATCAAAGGCGACGAGGGAGAGATGGCCTGGGTCTCCGCCGACGCGCCGCTGGTCTGCGTGGGCGACATCAACCGCGGCGTGTGGCCCGAGCAGCTTGAGGTGAAGACGGGACACCTGTACTCGTACGTGATGAACAACTACTGGTTCACGAACTACAAGGCGGACCAGGGCGGCGAGATGGTCTTCCGCTATGCGCTGACGCCGCGGGTCGCCGGAGACGCCGAGGCCGCCCGGTTCGGCTGGCAGGCGTCCATGTCGGCCCAGTACCGCGCTATCCACCAGGCCCAGGATGGTCCGCTGCCCTCGACGCCCACCAGCCTCTGCCGCGTCGCGCCCGAATCGGTGGCGATCACTGCGATCAAGCCGCCGGAGGTCGGATCGGGCCTGGTGATCCGCCTCTTCTCCTACGAGGAGAAGCCTGTCACTGCGAAGCTCCGGCTGGGTCTGCCGGGCCTCCGCAAGGCGACGCTCTGCAACCTGGTCGAGGAGCCGATTGAGGCCCTGCCGATCCGCGACGGGGAGCTCGAGGTGCGAGTCCGACCGATGAGACCGACCACCGTCGTCGTCCGCCGTTGAGCCGGGCCTGAACGTTCGCGAGGGCCTCGACATGGACATCGCTACTCTACGTCGCGAGACCCTCGCCTTCGTCGAGGGTTGCCGCTTCCCGGCCGACGAGCCGGGCTGCTACCGCTACTCCGTCTCCTCGACGCAGGCCACGCTCTACAGCTCCTGCTATGCGGCGGCGCTGCGGTCGCTGTACGGCCACCCGATGGCCGACGAGCGGGACCCGTGGGTCGCCTACCTGAACGCCTTCCAGGACGAGGACGGCCTCTACCGCGACCCGGTCACCTTCGACCAGGGCTGGTACGCCGGCGATCCGCTCTGGTGCGGGCGTTCGCACCTCACCTGTCACGTGATCGTCGCCCTGACGGCCCTCGGCGCGGTCGCGCCGCGTCCGTTCACCTGGCTCGCACCCTTCGCCGACCTCGACCGGCTGTCGGCGTGGCTCGAGAGCCGCGACTTCGGCGCCCGGGTCGCCTGGACCGGCAACGAGATCATGAACGTGGGCACGCTGCTGCAGTACGCCCGCGACCGGCACAACGACGACCGGGCGGGCCGAGCCGTCGCCCGGCTGTTGGACTGGCTCGACACGCATCACCTGAACCCGGACACGGGGGTCTGGGGCAGCCTGGACGTCCACGACCCTCGGCAGCGTTCTCACATGGTGCAGGCAGCCTACCACTGGTGGCCGCTGTACGGGTACGACCGCCGCCCGGCGCCGCACCTCGAGCAGGCCATCGACACGGTCCTGGCGACGCAGAACCCCCTCGGGGGGTTCGGTTGGGGCCTCCACAACCCGGACGCTCCGCACGCGAGCAGCGCGTGCGAGGACATCGACTCCATCGACCCGCTGGCGCGCCTCAGGCAGCATACCGCGCACCGACGCGAGGAGGTCGAGGGCGCCCTGACCCGTGCCGTTGCCTGGGTGCTGGCCAACCGCACGGAGGACGGCGGCTTCGCCTTCATCCGCGACCGCCGATTCGAGTACGGTCACCCGGAGTTCACCGCCGAACGCGGGGTCGGGGGGCTCTTCCCTACGTGGTTCCGCACGCTGTCCCTGGCGCTGATCGGCAAGGCCTTGCCGAACAGCGCCGTCGGAGGATATGACTGGGCCTTCCTCGAGTGCCCCGGGTATCAGTTCTGGCGGTCAACCGTCATGTGATTCAGTAGGAGAGGGAGACGGGCCGGCCAATCGGCTCAACAGGACGCCGCGAGGCTTACGGCGCAGTCAGCTGGGGAGGGAGGGGACGTCCATGCGATGGCTGGGGTTCGTGTTGCTGGCATCGATCTCTGTCGGGTGCGCGCAAGAGGCGGAGGACGAGTGGAGGGTGCTGGACCAGGCGCGCAACGCCGCTTTCACTGACCCGGAAGCGGCCCTGGACACGGCATGGCCGTTGGTGCAGAACGCACAGAGGCCGGACGTGAGAGAGCAGGCGGCGTACCTCGCGCTGAACCTGCTCGCAGCGAGGCTGGGACGGCCGGAGGAAGCGCTGGAGCTCTACGAGGAGCTGGCCGCGGACCTGGACGGCCCTGGCGCGGAGGGGGTCGCCCCTGCGGTGTTGGGCGGTTGCGAGCCCCGGGCGACGAAGGCGCTGGCGCTCGTCGTGGAGGCGCGCGCGGGGGCCGCCCCCAACAACCGCGACGTGTGGGTGCTCCTCGCCGAGGTGCGGGAGCACGCGGGCCAGTGGGACGAGGCCGTCGAGGCGTGGGCGCAGGTAGTCGCGCTGCGCTCCACGACCTCGGCGGAGGCAAGCCTGGCCCGCGCACTGCTGCGGGCCGGCCGCTTCCAGGAGGCGCTGGACGCGGCGGCGGCACTCGATGAGGAGGCGGACTGGCTAGGCCCCCACGTCGTTGGCCCGGCTCTGGTGGGCCTGGGCCGCACCGAGGAGGCCGTCGCGCTCGCCGACGCGCTGGTGGACGAGGCCGCGCTCGCGGGGCGCCAGCCTGATTGGGCTGTGGCCACGCTGTACCAGGCCGCCGGGGCATACCCACAGGCTATTGCTCTGCTGGAGGACCTCATAGAGACAGCCCCGTACGAGGAACAGCGGCTCACGCTACGATGTCGCCTGGCCGAGGCTTATGCGGCCGCGGGGGACACCGAGGCGGAGTACGGCGAGTACAAGACGGCCGCGAACGCCGGAAGCGCACTGGCCCGGAACGTCCTCCTCGAGCGCTTCGTCGATCGGCTCCTCGAGCCGGCGGAGGCCAACTCCCTGCTCGCCGCGATCTTCGGTCCGGACCTGGGCCAGGAGGCCTGGCGAGCCGGGCAGGTGCTAGCGAGCGTGAAGCGAGCCGGGAAGCTGCCGCAGTGGGAGGCGGCCCTCGCCGCCGCTTTGGAGAAGACCCCCGACTCGCCCACGCTGTTACTCCTGACGCTAGACGTGGCCAGCCGGCGGCGGGACTACGCCGTGGCGGTGCAGGTGGCGCTACGGCTGCACGCGGTGGCGCCGACGGTCATCACGCCGTACAGGATAGCCGGGCTCCTCGCGAATGCGGGAGACTACGCGACGGCCTTGGAGTGGATCGACAAGGCCGTCCCGAAGCACTGGCCACTCGAGGGCGCGGCCCTGGTGGTGAAGTGCTGCCGCGAACTGGGGCGCATGGACAAGCTCGAGCAGTACGCCGCGAAGCTGCACGAAGGCCCCGCAGAGGCGGGCTGTCGGGCCTACGCCGAGGGAAGCCTGTGGCTTGAGGCGGGTCAGGCCGAGCGCGCGATCCCGTTGCTCGAGGAGGCGCGCCGAGCCAAGTGGGTCTCCGCTCAGGACCCCTTGCTGGCCCGGGCGTACCTGGCCGCGAATCGGCCGGTGGACGCCATGGCGGAGTACGAGGCGTGCCTCAAGGGCGCGCGCGCCTGGACCGTCCTGCACCAAGCGCTTGTGGGGCTCTACAGCCAGCACCTCGCGCCGGAGGAGTACGTGCCGCGGCTGGCCTCGGTCCTGCGCGGACACCCGTTGCCGAGGGAGCAGCCCGACACCGTGGTGCGGGTGTGGCTGGACCAGGTGGTGAAGCCTGAGGAGGAGGCGCGACGACTGCCTGCGCTGGCCGGAGCCCTGGAGGCGGAGTGTGCGGCGCAGCCGGAGGACGCCTGCGCGTGGGCCGGGTTGGGGCTCACGCAGCTGGCACTCCGGCATTACGACGCGGCGCGTCGGAGCCTGAGTCGGGCCATGGGGCTCGACGGGGCCGGGCTGCGTGACGCCCTCACGGGCGCCTACGCCAAGGCTCTGGCGGGAGAGCCGCTGGAGACGCCGGCCGCGCGCTGGGCGCGCGTCGAGGAGGAGTACCGGACCGAGTTCGTGCCCGCGCTGGAGGCGGGCGACGTGGCTCGTGCGGTGCGCATCGCCTGCGAGGTGCTGGACTGCCTTGCCGACGGCTTCGCGGGCAAGCGCCCGGACTTCGCGCTGGGCATGGCCAACCAGGCGCGGCGGGCGAACCGGGCCGAGGAGTTCGCCGCCGCGGTCCAAGCCCGGCTCGCGGCTGAGGAGGGGAACGTCCCGGCCATCCACTTGTTGGTGGCGTGCCACCGAGATGGCCGGCGCCCCGGGGATGTGGTGGCGTTGCTTCAGGAGGAGGAATCGGCCATTCGGGGGGAGCCGGCTCTCTGGGCGCTACTCGGGAACGCCTACGGCGAACTGGGGCGCGTTGCGGAGGCCGAGGAGGCCTACGAACGCCTCCTGGCGCTCAGCCCCGAGGACTGGCCCAACGCTCTCGGGCTCGGGTGGATCTACCTGCGGTACCAGCGCACGGCCGATGCCGAGACCTGGGCGGAGCGGGCGCTGGCCTGGGCGGAGGCCGGGCAGGGTCGCGGCCACACCGCCTTGGGCGCCGGGGAGTTGCTGCTTGCGTGCGGGGCGGGAGAGAAGGCGGCGCGCGCCGCGGACGCCGTCGTGGCCGACGCGAGTGCGGACGGCCGGCTCCTGCAGCAGGCGGCGGGACTGTATCGAAGGCTCGAACGGTGGGAAGCGCTGGGGGAGGTCTGTCGGAAGGCCCTGGCGTCGGAGTCGCGGAACGTCGATCGCGCCGAGGTTGAGAAGCTCCTGCAGGAGGCCGTCGCGCATGGAGCCCCTGCAGCGCCGGGAGACCCCTGATGGCCGTCGTGTTGAGGCCGAAGCCTGGCTACGCCGAGCGGCTCGAGGCGTTGCGAGCGACGAAGCTCCGGCACACGCGGGAGAAGCAGGATCTCATCGGGGCGATGAACCATGACGACTGGGCGCTGATCCTGCCGCCGCTCGCGTCGCGGGCGGTCGTGCAGACGATCAGCGGCTCGGGAGTGCCGATCACCGATGTGCTCATCCGGGGCTTCGAGCCGGAGAGCAACCACCCGAGCGGGGGCTTCTTCGGGCCCGAGGCCTGCGGGCGGAACTTCCGCCGGCTCCTCGAGGCGCACCCCCCCTACGTCGACCCGCACAGCTCGCTGCTGGGCGGGTACTGCGTGAACTTCAACTCCTACCGGAAGGTCGGCTGGAAACCCGAGCTAGACTGCTCGCATCTGGCGGCGGAGCAGCGGAGGTACGGCCTCGCGCCGGGCATCGGCGCGGTCCAGCACTTCTGCCAGGACCTGGCAATCGGGCTGGAGCTGGGCTGGGGCGGCCTCCTCGACAAGCTCC
>VGFB01000297.1 GCA_016869015.1 Armatimonadota bacterium | reverse complement strand
TTGGTGGACGGCCCGTTCCGCACGCCCATCCGTCGCCGTTGTAGGACGGAGCGCTGCTCCGTCACCGTCGCCGTCGTAGGACGGAGCGCTGCTCCGTCACCGTCGTTGTCGAAGCAGGCGCTTCGACCTACGGTGATAGACCCCGGCAATCACGGCTGACAGCGCACTAGCGGCTCGAGGGTATCGAAGTAGATGCGGGCCTGGTCTTCGGGGCTGGGGCCGCCGGGCAGGGCGCCAGGCATGGCGGTGACGGGCCCGTCGAAGCCGATCGCGCGCAGGCCCCGGAAGACGCTCAGCAGGTCCGGCGAGCCGGGCGCGCCGGGCAGGCACGCTCCCCACTGCCGGCCGTGGATCTCGATAGGACCCCCATAGCAGTCGAACGCATCGTAGGGCTTGTAGGCCTGCACCGAGACCGTGACGATGTGGTCGGCGAGGGCCTTCACCGCCTCCTCGCCGTGCTCGGGCTGGGAGGCCATCACGAGGTGCGACGCCTCGAAGGCCACGCCGTAGTTCGGGTGCGCGATCAGCTCCATCGCCCGCAGACTGTCGGGGGCCGTCTCGAACAGCGTCCCGTTGTGGATCTGGGATTGGACCCGGATGCCGCGCTCGCCCGCGTAATCGGCGAGCTCACGGTAGCGCGCCACGTTCGCTTGGCTTGCGCCCCCGCAGCGCACCGAGAAGGCGTCGATCGTGGCGGCGAGGTCGATCACCCGCCGGAAGCGCGCCGCGGAGTCGTCATCCGCGGGCTCGCCGCCCAGACAGAAGCTGCACCGCAGGCCGTGGCCCTTCAGCCGGGCGGCGATTCGCTCGGCCTCGGCGTCCGTGGTGTCGGGGCTCAGATGCCCTGACCTCAGCTCTACCCCGGCGAACCCGACGCCCGCCGCGAACGCCAGGAACTCGTCGACCGTCTGGCTGATCCCACCGGGAACCTCGAACTGCCGTCCGGACAGACACAGCCACATGAGCGCTCACCTCTCGCGTTCTTGCCTCAGGCGCGAAGGAGTTCCGTCGAGCCTCGCCGAGACCTCCCCGGACGTCCGTGCAGGGGCCTTGCTTCTCCGCCGCGAACTGCCCCGCCGTCGAGCCATCCGCGAAGAGGGAGTTCCTCATGCGGCGCGTCTGCGTCATCGGGCTGGGTCCCATCGGGAACCGCCATGCCGACATCTACCGGGAGAACCCTCTGGCCGAGTTGGTCGGGGTGTGTGACATCCTCCCCGAGCGAGCCGATGCAGCGGCGCAGCGGCTGGGGGTGCCGGGC
Source organism: Armatimonadota bacterium (assembly GCA_016869015.1). GTDB lineage: Bacteria > Armatimonadota > Zipacnadia > Zipacnadales > VGFC01 > VGFC01. The sequence continues at coordinate 4,434 of VGFB01000297.1, read as the reverse complement.
TTCTACGATGTGCCGACGATGCTCGCGGCCCTGCGGCCCGACCTGTGCAGCGTTGCCACGGGCGGCGAGGAGTATGGCAGCGACCACTGCCTGCCGACCGTGCAGGCGCTGGAGGCGGGCTGTCACGTGCTGTGCGAGAAGCCGATCTCCAACGTCATCGCGGATGCCGAGCGCATGGTCGCCGCCGCGAAGGCGAGCGGCCGGTGCTTCGGGGTCAACCTCAACCATCGCTTCAACGAGGCCCATCGGCTCGCGAAGCGCTGGGTCGAGGAGGGGCGCCTGGGGCAGCTGCTGTTCGTGAACATGGGCATGTGGATCATGAACCCCCGCGAGAGCTCGCCCTACTTCCAGATCAAGGCTCTCCACCCGCACACGGTGGACATCATGCGCTACTTCTGCGGCGATGTGGAAGCGGTGCAGTGCTTCGCGGTGAAGGCGCCGGCGCGGAACATCTGGTCCACCGCGCAGTTCAACCTGCGCTTCCGCAACGGGGTCGTCGGCTCGCTCACCGGCAGTTACGACATCGCGCGGGGACACCCGATGGAGCGCTGCGAGGTCGGCGGCACGGGCGGGCGGTTCGTCATCGAGGACATCTTCCAGCAGGTGACGCTCTACCCGGCCGACAGCCTCGAGAAGACCGTCTACACGAACCCCTCGATGTGGGGCGGGATGCGCGACTTCGAGGACACCTTCCGCGACCGACTCGGGCGATTCGTCGAGCAGGTCGATGCGGGCGTCTCACCCCAGGACATCGACGGTTCCGGCGAGGACGGCCTGGCGGCGCAGAAGGTCCTCCAGGCTGCCATCGAATCGCTGGAGAACGAGACCGTGGTACGAGTACCGTAGCGTCGAGGTCAGACGACCCTTGAGCGACGCAATCCCCGACCTCTGGCCTGAGCCCAAGCGCGTCGTGGCCCTCGGCGGCCGCCTTGCCCTCGGCGTTGCCTCGGGGTCGCCTCATCCCCGGGCAGTCATCGACACCGAGAGCGGCTCCTTTGCCGCCGAAGCGCTGGCGGCCCGGCTGTGCCCCATCGCCTCGGCGCCGGGGGCGAGCCTCCCCGTGCGGCTTACGGTGGACCCGCGCGCCGCCTTCGCCGCCTCGCTGGGCCGTGACGCGCGCCCCGAGGCCTACCGGTTGGACATTAGGCCGGGAGGAATCGGGATCGTAGCGGCTGAGACCGAGGGTCTGCTGCGCGGCGCGGCGACGCTCCTGCAGTTGGCAACGGACGAGGGCGACCACCTGAGCTTCCCGTGTCTGACCCTCACCGACTGGCCCGACTTCCGCTTCCGCTGCGCCGCCGACTGGCTGCTGAACGCCGAGATCAACCGCTGGGGCTACGACTGGGGGGACGGGGTCGCGGCCTATCTCCGGCGCGTCAAGCGCAAGCTCGATCACTGCTTCGCGTCCAAGATCAACCAGGTGTGGTTCGACGGGTGCGGATGGGATGTCACTCGCTTCCCCGGCTACGCCGCGCTGCAGCGAGAGCTGACCGGCTACGCTCGCCGGCGGGGCATCCGGCTGACCTTCGCGGGCTATGGCGGGGGCTACGGCACGTCGTACCAGCAATCGGAGCTCTACCGGTGCGGGTATCAGGGGCGCGTCTTCCGGAATCAGCGCCCTTATCCGAACGGCCCGGAGTACGACTGCTGCGGTTTCCCCGGCGTGCCGGTCTCGCGGCGCTACGGCACGTGCCTGGCAAACGACGCGCTGCACGCGGACAAGCTCGCGGAGATGGCGCACTTCGTGGTCGAGGTGCAGCCGGGCTTCATGTACATCCACGATATCGACACCGGCGCCTTCGCCGAGAGCCGCGAGGCGTGGCGGGTGCGGTGTGACGAATGTCGGCGGCGCTGGCCGAGCGACGAGATGGCTGCCCCGGACGGTCAGGCGGCGGCCGTGGCGGACTGGTACCGGAAGGTCCGCGAGCAGCTGAGCCTCGCCTCGAAGACTGCCGACTACGACCCGGCCCGCGATCTCACCCTCATCTTCGCCTCCCCCGTCTACACGCACCGCGAGGAAGCCGGGCAGCCGGACGTCTGGACCGAGGAGCTTGCCTACTACCGCCTGCTCAGCCGGATGATCGGCCCCCTCACGGGGATCGAGATCGCGATCCGGGAGCAGTTCCTCGAGCCCTCCGGCGAGCCGCGCGTGGCTCAGCTGCGCCGCGTGCTCGACGAGGTCGGGCACGGTCACGGCCTGCACGTCATCGCCTTCGGCGGCGGCGACATGTACAACACCGACGATCTCGCCGCCCCGGTGGGCGCCTTCGCCCCCTACTACCGCGGGGCGGAGTCGGTCTGTCTTTCCAACGGCGGCGTCCATGAGGAGCCCGTGCAGCTGATGAACGCGGAGTTCCTGTGGAGCGGCGCGTGCCGGGGCTACGCGGAGCGTCGGTCCACGCGGGACGAGGTGGAGGCAGCGTTCACGGAGGTCTCCCGGGGCCGGTATCGTCCGCCCGAGCTTCTCGGCCCGGAGGGCGCGCTGCAGGCGGCGTGTCGACGGCTCTGGGGCGAGGACGCAGGGAGCGCCATGTACCGCGCCCACACGGCCGGGAAGGACGGCGCCCGCGGCCCGGTCTCGCGCATCTGGTGGGCCGTCACGCGGGAGGTCCGTCGGCTGCGCGGCGATCCGGTCCACGGCGGCTGGACGTGGGAAGGCTTGCGCGAGCACTGGGCGGAACGGCTGGCCGCCACGGAGCGCGCGCTGGCCCGTGTTCGCGAGGCGCAGGACCTGTGCGACGATCCGGACATCGCCTGGTTCGCGCGGTGCCTCGAGGTCGGACGACGCTTCGCGGAGGCCGTGCTCCTGGCGGTCGAGCTGCGCCTCGGGGAGGCTCCCGAGGCTCGGGAGCGACTCACCGCCGCTCTCGACGCGCTGGAGCAACACCTCCGCTCCTCGTTCCCCCTCCAGTCCGTCGACCTTCTGGGCGGCGACCCGGGCTGTTGGCTGGAGACCGTCCGGCTGCTACGCGAGGCGGCGCTGAACCCCTGATCTCGGAGGAAACGGCAGATGCTCCTGATCCCGCTGCTCGGGCTCATCGATTGTGGACTCACTTCCTCACCCGCGGTCGGGCAGGAGGGCGTCTTCGGTCCGGATGAGCGCCTGCTGTCGGTCTACTTCTTCTCGCGCGGGCCGTGGGACGATGTCGCGGTCACCTCCGGTGGTGAGCTCGGGATGTCGGGCACGTGGAAGGCGATCTTCCCGCCGAAGGATGACCCGCGCGCGAGTATCTTCGGCCTCGACGATCCCGCCAAGTGGCCCGGCGACGCTTTACCGGACACTGGCGAATGGCCCGCGATCTACAAGGACGGGGAGCAGTTCTCCTTGTGGCTGATGGCCGAGTGGCGGGCGATGCAGTGGAGCGGCTTCGACTTCGTGTTCGTGGATGACTGGCACTCGCTGAACTTCACGCCCGACCTCGCGGCGGCCCCGTGCTTCGAGGCCTTCATGGGCGCGTGGGCCGAGCTCGACCGGCGCGGCGAGCGGCCCCTCCCGATGGCGATGTTCCTCGAGACCCCCTTTGCGTGGCACGACCTGGACAAGAAGGACCGCGACGCGACCCAGGCGTCCGCCGATGGGATCTGCGAGCTCTGGGAGCCGACGCGCGCCTTCCTGCGGCAGTTCTACGGCGAGCCCGGCTACGAGCCCCGCCTCCCGCTGCGGGCGTTGGCGCGGGTGGAGGTGAACGGCGAGGCGCGGCCGATCGTGCAGTTCTGGTTCCCGACCTGGGTCGACGCCGGGCTGACGAAGTGGGACGCCTGGACCTTCGCCGAGCTGCGACGGCTCTGCCGCGAGACGTTCGGCGTGGAGCCCTTCATCGGCGTGAACCAGCACGTCCACGGGCCGGGCTTCGTCGGCGGCTGGAACGGGGAGCAGCCTGCCGGCGGGCGCGCGGATATCAGCTCGCAGGCAGGCGTCGTCGACTACGATGTGGCCTGGTGGGGTGGGATGGCCGGCCCGCAGGTCTACCCGAATGCCATTGTGATCGGCCCCGGCCACTGGTGCCCGCGCCAGACGGGCGACAAGCCCGCCACGCTGCACTACAGCCCCGAGTACGGCGCGGACGAGTACCGGTACGTGCAGTGCTGGCGGAAGGTGCTCTCCGATCCCGCGAGCTTCCAGCGCCGGATCCTGATCGTGGAGAGCTGGAACAACAACGATGAGGCCTGCGCGATCATGTACAGCGAGCCCAAGGACTTCCTCACCGCCGACGGCACCCTCATCGACCGTTGGGGCCCGACCCCCGAGTTCTACATGGCCCTCACCCGCGAGCTCGCCCCCTACTGGAAGTCCGGCCGCTGCCCGCCTCGCTTCGCCGCGCCATAGGCCGTCGCCGTCGCCCTCCGTGTGTTCCGTGGTGGACGTGCCGTGCCGTCGCCCTTGCCGTCCCACCCAGCCCGGTCGTCTTCGCGCCTCTTCGTGCTCTTAGCCCG
>VGFB01000296.1 GCA_016869015.1 Armatimonadota bacterium | reverse complement strand
CCACTGGAGGGCGTCGGCACGCTACAGCCGGAGGGCACCCTCGGGAAGTGCGTGGGGAGCGGGCTGTTCCGCAGCCGCTGCCTGTCGACCAACTGGGGTGTGCCGAACCTCTTCCATGCCGTCATGTGGGAGCACGAGGAGGAGCCGCCCACCGACGCCCAGACGCAGATGACGTATGCGTGGCTGTTGCCGCACGGCGTCCCGCGCGGCGAGCTGCGCTACATGCACCACCGCACGGTCGTTGCCATCGAGAGAGCCTTGCTGGACTTCGGGACACGGCGCGCCGAGTTCCGGCCCTGCTGGCAACCCAACCCGTACGTGCAGATGGCGGGTCCGACGACGCGGGACGTCGTCGTGGCCACGTGGGCCCACGAGAGAGGCCGGCGCGTGTTGGCCTGTGTGTCGAACCTGCAGGCAGATCGGCCGGCAGAGGCGTCGCTGAGGTGGATCGGCAAGGGTGCGCCCGGTGTCGTCGAGGCTCTGTCCGGGGAGTCGCTCCCGATGCGTGACGGCACGTTGTCCATCGACCTGCCGCCGGAGCGCTTCCGCCTGCTGCTGTTCGAGTAGCAGCTCGCGCGCGGACACGTTCCTGCCGGACGGCAGGCGCTCAGCGGCGGCGCGGAGGCCACCCCGGGCCCAGCCGGCAGGCTGGTAGTCTGCGGTCCCAGGCGACGGTACGGCAACGGCGTCGCTCGGAAACCGGCGGGGATCTGCCTGAGTCCTGGAACGAGGAGCAAGGAGGGCAGTCACGAGATGGCCAGAGGTCCGGCCGGGCTGACGGCTGTGCTTGTAGCGTGGGTGGCGGCAAGCGCTGCCCTTGGAGCCCCGGTCACGATCGACGCTGACCACGTCACCGCCATCGCCGGCGAGCCGGTGTTCCCCATCGGCTTCACGCTGGGGCCGCCCCCGGACGGGAAGACCCCGGAGGGCAAGGACGGCCTGCAGGAGCTGGCTGATGCGGGGGCGACCTTCCTGCGGACCGGGCCTTCCGGAGAGACCTGGACCGACCGTACGCTCGAGGCAGAGCAGACGTGGCAGGACGCGGCGGCGGAGCACGGACTGCTGTGCTGGGTCTTCCTCCGCGAGCTGGGCAGCGTGAGCCCCGAGCACCCCCAACGGGAGGCGCTGCTGCGGCGCGTCGTGACCCGCTTCCGCGACCACCCGGGGCTCGGCTTCTGGAAGGGCGAGGACGAGCCCGCGTGGGGCAACAAGCCCGTCGAGCCCATCTTGCAGGCGTACCGGATCATCAAGGAGCTGGACCCGAACCACCCGGTGCAGCTGACCCAGGCGCCGCGCAACACGGTGGAGGAGCTGCGAGCCTACAACGCCGCGTGCGACATCACCGCGTGCGACATCTACCCGGTCAGCTACCCGCCCGGCGCGCACTCGCTACTTCCCAACAGGGAGATCAGCATGGTGGGCGACTACACGCGCACCATGATGGAGGTCGCCAACGGCGAACTGCCGGTATGGATGGTGCTGCAGGTGGCCTTCAGCGGCGTCATCAAGCCCGGCAAGACCCTGCGCTTCCCGACCTTTCCGCAGGAGCGGTTCATGGCCTATCAGGCCATCATCAACGGGGCGCGGGGCCTCGTCTTCTTCGGCGGCAACCTGACGCAGGCCATGGCTCCCGAAGACGCGGCACTCGGGTGGAACTGGCGCTTCTGGCGGCGCGTGCTGCGGCCGTTGATGGAGGAGATCGGTCGGCACAGTCCCCTGCACCCCGCCCTCATCGCGCCCAACTCGCGCCTGCCCCTCCAGGTACGGGTGAAGCAGGCCGTCGGCGGCGACGCTGACCCAGCCCAGCTCGAGTTCCGCATGCGGGAGACGCCCGAGGCGCTGTACCTACTGGCCTGCAAGCGGGAGGGCGCCACAGTGGAGGTGGAGTTCAGCGGGCTGCCCGTTGCGTTGGCCCGGGGCGAGGTGCTGTACGAGGAACCGCGGGCCGTCGAGGTCACGGAAGGCCGCTTCACCGACTGGTTCGGGCCGTTCGAGGTGCATGTCTATCGGCTTGCCCGGGGATGAGGGCCGAGACCGAGGAAGCCGATCCGGAAGGGGTGCCTGATGAGACTCGTGTGCTGCGTCCTGATCGCGGTGGCGGCGGCGTCCGCGCCGCGTGCCCAGGACATCGTCGTGCCCAACGCGGGGCTGGAGGCCGGCGCCGAGGGGCCGAGCGAGTGGACCTGGAGCGCGGGCGAGGGCGGGGAGGGGGAGTTCGCCGTTGAGACGGCGATCCGGCACGGTGGAGAGCGCTCCTTCCGGGTGAAGAAGGCGGGCGCGGCCGGGTACACCGACCTGTGCAGCGGCCCGGTCGCGGTCGAGGGCGGGAAGACCTACGAGGTGACGGCGTGGGTCTACCCGCTGCGGAACGTCCGGCGCGGCGTGTACTTCATGATCAACCATCTCCCCGCCGGAAGCGACCGGGAGGAGCTGCCGAACACCTTCGGCTCGACCACCGTCCCCTTCATCGCAGGCGCGTGGCAGCCGGTGACGGTGAAGGTGGAGCTCCGGGAGGGCATCGACCGGATCCGCATCCACTGCATCCAGGCCTTCGCGCCCTCGGAGCTCTGCTGGGACGACTTCGCGGTCACGGAGGCGGGCGGTGAGGAGGCGGAGCCTCGCTACGAGCCGCCGGAAAAGGAGCCGCTGCCCGACCTCGCGCCGGCGCAGGAGATCGTACGGAAGCGCCCGCGGGCGGTGGTGAGGGTCGAGCAGCGCGCCGGGCGGCCCCGGCTGTTCCTGGACGGGAAGGCGGCCCCGTGGGCCTTCTACGTGGGGCCCTTCTGGAACTGGCAGGACGCGCAGATCGCGGACTTCCGCGACGCGGGGGTGCGGGTGTACCTCGTGCCGCTGGTGCTGGGACGCGGCGTCTACGCGGAGCGGGGCCCGTGGCTGGGGCCGGGGAAGTACGACTTTGGCGAAGTCGACGAGCTCCTCTGGCGGGTGCTGCGCGTCGATCCCGAGGGGTACGTGCTGTTCTACATGGCGTGTGACCCCTACCAGAGTTGGGGCGCCGAGCACCCCGACGACGTGTCCTGGGACCAGAACGGGCAGAAGGCCATCGTGCACATGCACCCGAAGCGGTGGGGCGGCGAGCCCGAGGGGCCGGAACGGTTCGGGCCCTCCCTGGTGTCCCAGCGCCTGCGCGATGAGACGGCCGAGACACTGCGCGCGCTGGCGAAGCACGTCGAGAGCAGCGAGGCCGGGAAGGCCGTCGTCGGCTACCACGTCGCCGGCTCCAACGACGGCCAGTGGTTCCACTGGGAGAAGCTGCTGGACGATGACCTGCACCTCGCGGACTACTCGCCCGGCGCGATCGCGAGCTTCCGGGAGTGGTTGGGCCGCCGATATGCGGGCGATGTGGAGGCGCTGCGCCGCGCGTGGAGCCAACCGACGGTCACCTTCACCACCGCCGCGCCGCCCACCGGTGAACGGGTGTGGACCGACGGTTTCCTGCTGGACGCCGGCACGCAGGGCGACGTCGCGGACTTCAGCCGGTTCCACAGCGAGGGCGTGGCCGAGACGGTGGACGGCCTCGCGCAGGCGCTCAAGGGCGCGACGCCGCGTCCGATCCTCTGCGGCACCTACTACGAGGACATCACCTGCAACTCAAACAGCCACGTCGCGCTGCGCCTGCACCTGCAAAGCGAGGGGATCGACTACCTCGCCGGGCCGGCGGCCTACGGCATCCGCATGCCCGGTTACCCGGGGGCGGTGCGGTCGGTCTTCGCGTCCACGCTGCTGCACGGCAAGACATACCTCACCGAGCAGGACTGGCGCTCGTTCCGGTCCTACCCCGACTCGCCCGAGAACAACTTCGCCTGGGGGCGCGCAGAGACGGCCGAGGCCCACAACGCGATGGTCCGCCGCGAGTGCGGGATGATGCTGGCCTGCGGACTGGGGACGTGGTGGTACGACATGAGCGGCGGCTGGTTCGCCGACGAAGGCATCATGAGCGGGATCGCCGAGGCCCTCCGCGCCTTCGGCCAGGACCTCCCCCTGGACGAGGCGCCACAGGCCGACCTCGCGGTCTTCGTCAGCGAGGACGCGAACCACTGGGTCACCCCGAAGATGCAGGGCTTCGCGCGATACCAGGGCGTTCTCGACCAGATCCACCAACTGAACACCAGCGGAGTGCCGTACCGACTGTACCTGCAATCCGACCTGCCGAGTCCGAGCCTGCCCGATCACAAGGCCTACCTCTTCCTGAACCCGTATGTTCTGACCGGCGCGGAACGTGAGGCGATCGAGGGCCTGAAGCGGGACGGCAAGACCCTCGTCTTCCTGGGGGCGCCCGACGTGATCGGCGCGGACGATCCGGCGCAAGCGGTCTCGGACCTCACGGGCCTGCGAGTCACAGTAGCGACCGGCGTGGCGCGCCCGACCCTCGAGGCCCTCGACGTTGACCATCCGCTCCTCGTGGGGCTCGACGGCTACGTGGGCACTTCCTCGTGGCCCACCGACTCCCCGGCGTTCGCCGTCACCGATCCCGAGGCGACGGCCCTTGGCCGCTATCGAGGCACCGAGCAGACCGCCGCGGCCGTCCGCGACTTCGGCGCGTGGAAGTCGGTCCTCATCGGGGTGCCGGGCCTCACCGACGCCTTCGTGCACAACCTCGCCGCCCGGGCCGGCTGCTGGTGTGCCGCCGAGGCGGGCGACGCGGTGTACGCAAGCCAGCACTTCCTGACCGTCCACGCCATCTTCCCGGGCGACAAGAGGCTGCAGCTGTTGAGGCCTTCGAAGGTAACCGACCTCACGACCGGCGAACTGCTCAGCGAGAGGACCGAGGTGGTCGAGCTGCGAATGCAGCGCGGCGAGACCCGCTGGTTCCGGCTGGAGTGAGGACGGCGGGAGAGGCGGAGAACGGCAGAAGCGATGGCACGCACGTCTCGAAGGAGGCCCGGGCAGTGGTTGTCGTCTACCTGGTCGTTTTCTGGCTGATGCAGGCTGCGGCGCAAGTGCTGTTCAAGTATGGGACAGTGGTCCCGGGCAAGTACACGCTCTTCTTCATCCTGGGGAACCTGCCCGGGGCGTCGAGCATCCTGCTGCTCATGCAGCTCTACAAGATCATGAACCCGAACCTCGCGCTGGCACTCGGCACCGGGGGAGGGTTCCTGGCATGTCAGATCGCGCTGGCGATCATCTTCCGGTCGAGTCTGTCGGTACCGCAGTATGCGAGCATAGTCGCCATCGCGGCCGGGATGTTCGGGTTCACGCTGTTCAACCGGAGCGGGAGTTAGGGACAGGCACGGCATGAGGACAGCCTGGGTGTGGATGATGGCAGGGCTAGTTGCGGGCAGGGCGTTGGCGCAGACCCCGATCACGGCGTCCTCCGAGTACGATGCGCGCTACCCGGCGGCGTGCGCGCTGGACGGCGACCCGGGGACACGCTGGGCCAGCGCGCAGCGGGCCGGGACGCCCGAGTGGCTGCAGGTCGACTTCGGAGAGGACGTGCCGATCAACAGCCTCGCGATCACCTGGGAGCGCGCCTGGGCGGTCGACTACGAGGTGCAGGTCTCACCCGATGGGCAGGGCTGGACGAGCGTCCGGCAGATGGCGGGTGCGGCGGGCGGGACGCAGCTTCTGGAGGGCCTGAACGCGCGGGGCCGGTACTTGCGCCTTCTCTGCACGAAGCCCACGGAGTTCGTGCTCTACTCGGTCTGGGAGATCGCCTCGCCCGATCCGGCGACGGCGGAGGCCATCGAGG
>VGFB01000295.1 GCA_016869015.1 Armatimonadota bacterium | reverse complement strand
GAAGGACTCCTCACCTTGCGCGGCCCCCTCCAGATGATCGCCCAGGAGCTCGACCTCACCTTCGACGCGGTGGAGGTGCAGCGCCTGGACGAGCCGACCTTCGGCGCCTGGAAGGTCGGCCCGCCACCCGAGGGCGACTGGCGCATCGCCGAGCGCGTCAGCCTCACGAACGCTCTGCCCGAGGCCCCGGCCGGGGATCTCGACGTCCTCGACAGCGGAGGACGCCCCGTGCTTCAGGCCGCGCGGCTTGGCCAGGCGACGATCCTGCTGTCGCTCGCGCCGGGCATACCGTGGGAATGGGCGCGATGCTGCTTCCTCCGGACGCTGGGACGCGACCTCGACGAGGGCCAGGAGCTCGTGACCACCGATTCTGGTCACGGCAGCCTCGCGCTGGCGACCACGACCGGTAACGCCACGTGCGACCTTGCGTGGACAGATGGCGAGGCCCTGGCGAAGGTGTTCGCCGAGAGCGGGAAGCTCAGCGGACCCGACCAGGCCGGGCCGACGCCGCCCGGGCAGACCGCGAACTCCGCCCTGTGCGCGACATTCCGTCTGCAGCCGGGGCAGGAGCGCACGACGACCTTCGTCATCGCCTGGCACTTCCCGAACGTGGACCGCTTTGGGCACTGGGGCAACCGGTACTCCCGCGACTTCGGCGACGCCCTCGAAGTCGCCCGGTACGTCTGCCGGAACCTGGATACTCTCTGGGAACGCACGGAGCTGTACCAGCAGACCGTCTACGAGTCGAACCTCCCGGAGGAGTTCCTCGACGCGATGACCTCCCAATCGGTGATCTTCCGGGGGCCGACGGTCTGGTGGGACGAGCAGGACTACTTCGCGGGATTCGAGGGGTGCTACGGCTGCTGCCCGCTGAACTGCACGCACGTGTGGAACTACGCGCAGAGCCACGCGCGGCTGTTCCCCGACCTCGACCGGAACATGCGGCGCTCGGATCTCATCACGTTCCTCCACGAGGACGGCGAGACCTCGCATCGCCAGCACGGGCCGCACAACGCCTTCATCGACGGGCACTGCGCGGCCATCGAGGGGGCCCTGCGCGCGCACCAGCTGAGCCCGGACCGGAGCTTCCTTGAGGCGGTCTGGCCGAACCTTGTGAAGGCCGTTGACTGGCTCATCGAGGCCATCGACCCGGCCCGCGAGGGCGTGCCGACCGGGCACCAGTGGAACACCTACGACTGCGCGGTGTCGGGCCCGAACACGTTCATCGGGTCCCAGTACCTCTCGGCGCTGGCGGCGGCCGAGAGGCTTGCGGGGGCCATGGGCGACGAGACGGCGAGGCGGCGATGGCTGGCGGTTCGCGTCGCGGGGATGAGGAACCAGGACGCACGCCTCTGGAACGGAGAGTACTACATCCAGACCCCCGAGGAGGCGCGGGCGCACGACTACAACACCGGCTGTCACAGCGACCAGCTCCTCGGCCAGTGGTGGGCGCACATGCTGCGTCTCGGCTACCTCTACCCGCCCGAGCGCATCCGCACGGTGCTGGAGTCGATCAACCGCCACAATGTCCGGGAGCGCTTCGCGGGCTTCGAGCAGCGGCCGCGCCGCTACATACCCGACGACGAGGGCGGCCTGCTGATGTGTACCTGGCCGCAGGGCGGGCGGCCCGACCCGTTCATCATCTATGCCGATGAGGTGTGGACCGGCATCGAGTACTCGACCGCCGGCCTGATGGTCTTCGAGGGGATGATCGACGAGGCCCGCCGCATCGTGCGCACCGCGCGCAGTCGCTACGACGGGCGCCTCCGCGAGGGTCTCAACTCCGGCCCCGGCGGTAACCCCTTCAACGAGCTGGAGTGCGGCAAGTTCTACGCACGCGCGATGAGCTCGTGGGGCCTGCTGATCGCGTGTCAGGGCCTGGTGCTCGACGGACCGACAGGGGTGATCGGCTTCATCCCGCGCTGGCAGCCCGAGAACCACCGCTCCTTCTTCACCGCCCCCGAGGCCTGGGGGCTGTTCATCCAGGAATGCACGGAGGCGCGGCAGACCTGCGAGATCCAGGTGCGACACGGGCGGCTGAGCGTGGAGGAACTGGTCTTCCGGGCGTATGACAAGGCGCCCACGCGAGCAACCGTCACCATCGGCGGGAAGCCGGTGAGGGCGACACCGGAGGGCGATGCCTTCGAGGTGCACGTGAAGCTGGCGGAGCGGGTGGTCGTTGAGGAGGGCGAGGCGATCCAGGTCGTTCTGACCGGCTGATGCCGCGCCTCCGCGCCGGCCTGCGGCCACGAGAGAGGGCGAGATGAGCAACCGCGTCGCTGAGAACGAGGCGTTCCTGCGCAACCTCTATCGGAAGGGCCCATTCCAGGGGCACGCGTTCTGCGTGAATGCGATCAGTGTACCGCTGCTGGAGTTGGGCGACTACACGGTGCGGGAGGGACCGATCGAGCGGTGGGTGCCGTGGGTCGTCGAGAACTACGAGCGGCAGGTGCGCATGCTGGAGGCGGTGGGGGACGACTCGGTGCCCGTGGCGAGGCTGGGCACCGGCACGCAGTTGTACGCGGCGGCGTTCGGGTGCCCGGTGCATGAGTATGAGGACACCAACCCTTGCGCGCTGCCGATGGTGCGCACGGCGCAGGAGGCGGACGCGCTGGTCGAGCCGACCATCGAGGGCTCGCGACAGCTCTCCCGGGTGATCGAGCTGGGACACCTCGTCCAGGAAGCGTTGGGACCCGACGCCTCTCTTGGCCCATGCGACGTACAGAGCGGGTTCGACACGGCGAGCCTCATCTGGAACAAGGAGCAGTTCATCCTGGCGATGATCGACGAGCCCGAGGCAGTGCACAGGCTCGTCGGCAAGTGCGCTCATCTGCTCAAGGCCTTTCTCATGCGGCTGCGGGAGGAGTTCCCGCGTCTGAGCCCCTGTCACTGCCCGGCGGCCTGGTCACCCCCCGAGCTCGGGCCGTGGCTGAGCAACGATGAGTGCGGCGCCTTCGGCAACGCCCACTTCAAGCAGTTCATGCTCCCGGAGCTGATTGACCTCGCGGAGACCTTCGGCGGGCTCGGCATGCACTGCTGCGCCGACGCCGAGCATCAGTTCCCCCTCTTCCGCCGCATCCCTAACCTCTACGGGTTCAATCGCGTGGCCGGCAAGCAGGGCTGGGACACGCTCCTCGAACACTTCGACGGCCCCGGCGCCCCCGTGCACGTGCTGGGGTTCATGGGCGAGGACCAGATGATGCGCCTGATCGACCGCGCCACTGAGGGGACCCGGTTCGTTTTCGTTCACGACACGGGGGACGCGGAGGAAGGGAGGCGCTGGTACGCGAGGATGAGGCAGGTCAGCCCGAGGACGGACTGACGGCCATCCGGCGTCCGATGGCAGCGAGACGACGACACGGGAGGCACGCGAACAGTGATGACCAGGCTGATTGGGTCCGCATGTGGCATGGGCGCCCTCTTGGCGGCAGTCGCTCAGTCCCAGCCGCCCTCGCCGGAGCAGATCATCCGCAACCGCGACGCCGATGGCGACGGCAAGCTGTCGCGCGAGGAGTTCCCTCCGCAGGGGCAGCAGCTCTTCGACCGGATCGACGCCAACCGGGACGGCTTCGTGACCCTGGAGGAGGCGCAAGCCTTCGCTCAGCAGCGTCCGGGACAGGGCCGCCCGCCCGGTCCGCCCTTGCCGGCGCCGGACCATGAGAACATCGCGTACGGGCCGCACGAGCGCAACGTGCTCGACATCTGGCTGGCCCGGAGCGAGGCCCCTACGCCCCTGGTGATCTACTACCACGGCGGTGGCTTTCGCGGGGGAGACAAGCGCACGATCCAGCCTCAGCTGCTGGACGGTCTGCTGAAGGGCGGGGTCACGGTGGCGGCGGCGAACTACCGGCTGACCGACGTCGCCCCCTACCCGGCCCAGATGCACGACTGCGCGCGAGCCCTGCAGTTCCTCCGGCTCCACGCCGCGGACTACAACCTTGACCCGACGCGCGTGGGCGCCACCGGCGGCTCGGCGGGCGCCGGCATCTCCCAGTGGCTCCTCTTCCACGAGGACCTCGCCGATCCCGACAACGAGGGCGAGGTTCTCCGGCAATCGACGCGCATCACCTGCGCGGTCGTTTACGCGGCGCAGTCGTCCTACGACCCGCGCTTCCATCGGGAGCTCTTCGGGTCAGACCAGGTCGAGCCGGCCCTCATCGCGCTCTTCGGCATGAGCGGCCCTGAGGACGTCAACAACCCGCAGTTCTGGCCCCTCTTCGAGGACGCCTCGCCCATCAACCACGCGACGGCCGATGACGGGCCTGTGCTCCTCTTCTACCCCCAGGCCAACGACCCCCTCCCACCCAACGCACCGGGGCAGCTCTTCATCCATCACCCCAAGTTCGGCATCGTGCTGAAGGAGAAGCTCGACGCGCTGGGCGTCGAATGCGTGCTGCGGCTACGGGAGGACTACCCCAACGCGCCCGGGCGAGCGCCGGTTGATGAGTACGTGGAGTTCCTCCTGGACAAGCTGGGCGTCGACCGGCAGCAGCCGTGAGCCGCCGCGAAGACCGGAGGACACAACTTGACCCGCATCCGGACCGCGCAAGCTGAAGACGCGGAGGGGGTTGGGCAGGTCATCGGGGAGGCCTTTGGGGAGACATACCGGGAGACGACGGTCACGGAGTGTCGGCACGTGCCGGGGCAGTGGCGGGTGCTCGAGCACGGCGGCCGGATCGTGAGCGCGTGTCGGGTACAGGTGCATCGGCTGCAGGTCGGCCGCTGCGAGATCAGCAAAGGCGATGTCGGTCACATGGGCACGCTGCCGGAGGCTCAGGGCCGGGGCTTTGCCAGCGAGCTAATGCTCGACACGATCGGGTACTTGCGTGAAGCCGGCTGTCAGATCGGCCGGCTGGGCGGCCTGATCGAGTTCTACTCGCGGTTCGGGTGGGTCCCCTTCCCCCGTCGGTACTACGAGTTCCGCCTTGAGCCCGCCAAGGCCGGCGTGCGGACGCTGCAACCCGACGAGTACCTCCTGCCCTCGGGCGGCTTCGGCGGGCGCGTTGTTCCCTTCGACCCTGTGCAGCATCACAACGAGCGCGCGCGCCTGCACGAGGCTTTCAACCGTGAGCGCACCGGGGCGCCGGTAACGACGTTCGGCCCGCCGCCCAGGGAGGGCTGGCCGGACACGACAGGGCTAAGGCTCGCGTGTGAACTGGAGGGGCGGTTGGTCGGATACCTGTTCGGCTTCCAGCGGCCGGCGCGGCACACATCCTTCGAGGCGGAGGCGGAAATCGGCGAGGTCGCCTTCGAGTGGGACCACCCGGAGGCGCTCGGCGCGCTGGTGATGCAGGCGCTAGGGACGGCGTACCAGAGGGGCGCAACCCGCGTCACCGGGCGGCTGCCCTTTGATGTGCGGGTGGAGGATGCGCTGCGGAGTTGCGGCGTGCCGTTCTTCCAGGTCGAGATCCAGACCGCTCCGGCCTCCAACATGATCCGCATCGTCGACCTTCTCGGGTTGCTCCGGCAGATCGCGCCGGAGCTGGAGGCGAGGCTCGCACGGTCGGCGGCCCCGGATTGGACCGGCGAGGTTGCGTTCTGCGTCGACGAGCGCACCGCCGTGCTGGAGGTCAGGAACGGGACCGTCGCGGTGTGGGAGTGGACGCCCGGCGAGCATCGCGTCGGCGTGGATCAGGCGACGCTGCTGAAGCTGGTGCTGGGGCTCCGGAGCTTCGGGGAATGCGCCCAACTCGCCGACCGGCAAGCACATGCGGTCTGCGAGACGCTCTTCCCAAGGCA
>VGFB01000294.1 GCA_016869015.1 Armatimonadota bacterium | reverse complement strand
TCCAGGTGACTCTGGAGCCATGCCCGATCGGGGCCGGGGGTTGGGATGTCGCCGGAGCGAGGGCTGGACCAGGGCACGTCCGACTCGCCGCTGAAGTGCAGGTCCTCCTGGGCGATCCCGTCGATGACCCCGGCGTAGGCGGGCCGGGCCGCAAGCAGCGGTGCGGCGTTCTGCGCGATGACCAGGAAATCGGGGTTCCGGGCCTGCGCTGTCTCGCGGATCAGGCGAATGAGGCGCACCATCTCCGTCCGCGGGTTGACGCCGTCCCTCTGGGCCTCCGCGATGACCTGGGGCTCGTCGTAGGCCTCCACCCAGTCCAGGTAGATCCCGTCGAAGCCGTCGTCCAGTAGCGCGTCGAGGATGCTGCTACCGCCAGTGGCGATGATGGCCTGCCACCGCGCGTCCCAGTAGGCCACCGTGAAGCAGTCGTCCCACCCGTCCGGATCGGCAGCGAGGATGAAGTTCGGCTTGCCGGGCGCTGTGGCCGTGGGCGCCCTCCACCAGCTCTTCCAGTAGGTGCGATAGCTCTCCGCCTGCCCGATGTCCACATACGCCAGAACCAGCCGCCGCCGGTCACCCGCGTACTTCAGACGGGATACCACCCCGCCCGCATTGAAGCCGGTCGAGCCCTGCACCGTGCGTGTCGGCTCCAACACGAACATGTCGTAGGCGGACTGCTCCAGGGCCGCGCGCCGGGTTGCGTTCTCCAGCGCCTGGATCTGGTACGCCCAGGTGCGGACTCGCTGGAGGTCATCGAAGAGCCCGCCGCGGACGAGGGGAGTCTCGAGGAGCTCGCGGTCGGCGGCGCGGTCGCCGGTCGATCCGCAACCCGCGATCAGCGCAACGACGGCCCCCAGGAGTGCAGCTGCCGCTCGGCGGTGGTCCATGGTTCGCTCCTCCCGGTGCAGGCACGCGCGCCGCACGCACCGAACTGCCTGCGCGCCATGGCCGAGCACGCGCAGCCCCAACCCGCGGCGTCCGGGCGGCTCACGCGAGCGCTCATGATCGGCTTGGGTGTCTCCTTCTTCGTCAACGTCGCCTCCCCCTATACGGAGAGCATCGGTTTCAGCAACTTCTCCTGGAGCTACCTGCCCGAGGGCGGCGCCGGACCGTTCCTGTTGCTGCTCGCGGTGAGCGGGCTGCTGTGGCGCTTCCGTCGACGGTTGGCCCTCACCCGCCGCGAACTGCTGTTGATCTTTGTGATGGGCCTCGTCGCCAACAGCACCTCGATCTTCCTCGTCTACTTCTGGCTCGCCGCCATCATCTCCCCCCACTACTTCGCCTCGCCGGAGAATCGCTGGGCCACCGACCTCATCCCTCACTTCCGTCCGGGACTCACCATCCCCGACCGGAACCAGGCGGTCTTCTGGTTCTACGAGGGGCTCCCCGTCGGCGGGCGCATCCCGTGGCGCGACCTCGCCGGGCCGCTGCTCACCTGGCTTCCCCTGCTGGCGGCGCTGCTGCTCGCGTCGTACGCGATGGCGGCCGTCTTCCGGAAGCAGTGGCTGGACCACGAGAAGCTCCGCTATCCCCTCATGCAGCTCCCGCTCGAGCTGCTGCCCGGCCCCGAGCCGGCCGGGCGCCCCGTCTACCGGCACGCCGCCTTCTGGGTGGGGGCGGCGATCCCGCTGGGCGCAGCCTCGGCCTACGCGGTGAGGCACTACGTCGCGGCCTGTCCGGCCATCGCCATCGATCACCTTGGCTCGCTGTCGTGGCCGTGGGTGACCTTCTCCCCACACTTCCCGGCGGTGCCGGTGTGCGTGAACCTGTTGGCGCTGGGGGTCGGCTTCTTCGTGCCCACGGACGTGCTGTGCAGCGTGTGGGTGATGTATGTCGTGGTGAAGATCGTCGAGGTTGGCGTGCTGACCCGTCTGGGCCTCGACATCGGCTCAGCGGGGATGTTCGTGTGGGGCAGCGCGGCGGCGTCGTGGCAGTCCTTCGGCGGGTTGCTCGTGCTGATGGGCGGCACGCTGTGGAGCGCCCGCCGACACCTGCGGGCCTACTGGGCCGCCGCAGTGCAGGGCGAGAGCGACGCGCAGGAGTGGCTCTCGCCCAGAAGCGCGCTGCTGACCCTCGGGGGATGCTTCCTCTTGATGGCGGGCTGGTTGAGCCGCTCGGGGATGCCGCTGCACGTCATCGGGCTGTTCGTGCCGCTGGCGATGCTGCTGTACCTGTACCTGGCGCGCGTGGTCTCGCAATCCGGCATCTTCTACCTCGTCCCGCCCCAGGTGGCGCAGAACCCCCCGATCTACCTCTTCGGCCCGCGGGGCATCGGCCGCGACGGGATGCTGGCCCTCGGGCTGACGTACTCCTGGCACGGGGATGTGCAGACGGTGCTCGCGGCTCTCGCGGCGGAGGCGGCGCAGGTTCAGCGGCGCGCGGGCCTCACCGGCCGCGAGATGACCCGGGGCGTGCTGCTGAGCGTGTTCACGGGGCTGATCGTGGCGCCGATCGGCATTCTGCTGCTGGGCTACCGGCGTGGCGCGATCACCTGGCCGACGTGGGTCTTCCGGGGTTGGGGACCCAACACCTACGGGCAGATTCTGGGGCAGATCAGCAACCCGCCGAGCTTCGACCCGCGCCCGCTCGTCTTCGCCCTCGTCGGAGCCGCCGTGACCACCGGCCTGACCCACCTCAGCCACCACTTCGCCTGGTGGCCGCTGCACCCGCTGGGCTTCGTGGTGTCTTCGTCGTTCACGATGTATGCCGTCTACCTGGCCTTCCTGATCGCGTGGCTGGTGAAGACCGTCGTGCTGCGCTGGGGCGGGCACAAGGCCTACCGCGCCTGCGTCCCCTTCTTCATCGGCCTCATGGTCGGCCACTACGCCGGAAGGGCGGTCTCGTTGACCGTCAGCATGCTCAGCGAGAGGGCGTTGGCCTGAAGGGGCCGGGGTGCTGTAGGAGCGCGAAGGCGTCCGCGCCCCTACGGAAGGACGCCCTACCTCCCATCGTCAATCTCATCGCCCCGCGACCCATTGACACTCACAGACGTATCCATTACAATCGCGCGCAACCTGGACGACCAAAGACTGTGACAGGGAGTAGTAGGCGGAGGACGGGTCACAGAGAGGCCGCTACCGCTGAGAGGCGGCCATCCGAAGACCGCTGAAACTCGCCCTCGAGTCGCGTGCCGAACAGCCTCGACGAGGCTCAGTAGGTTACGACGGAGCGCCCACCGTTACCCGGGCGGCGGTATCGGGGTGTTCACTTGCCCCTGTGCCGACTGAGCGGGCTCCGGCTCTCGGGGCCAAGAAGAGTGGTACCGCGGAAGCCATCGGCCTCCGTCTCTTCAGTGAGACGGGGGCCGTTTTCGTCTGTCCAAGGGGTCAGAGACCGTCACAGGCTACGCCGCCACGAGGAGCCGACGACCATGACAGACCGCGTGCTGATCTTCGATACGACGCTGCGGGATGGCGAGCAGTCGCCGGGCGCGAGCATGGACCGCGACCAGAAGCTGACGCTCGCCAAGCAGCTTGCGCGGCTGCGGGTGGATGTGATTGAGGCCGGCTTTCCGATCTCCTCCCCGGGGGACTTCGACGCCGTGAAGGAGATCGCAGAGACCGTCCACGGGCCGATCATCGCGGGACTGGCGCGGGCGCGCGAGGCCGACATCGACGCCGCCTGGCGCGCGGTGCAGAACGCCGGGCGGCCCCGCGTCCACACCTTCGTGGGCACGAGCGACATCCACGTGAAGTACCAGCTCCGCAAGACCCACGAGGAGGTCCTGCGGATGGCCGTGGAGGCGGTGGAGTGCGCCAAGGCGCGCTGCGCGGACGTGGAGTTCAGCCCCATGGACGCGACGCGGACCGACCGGCAGTACCTCGTGGACGTGGTGACCGGGACGATCGCGGCCGGAGCGACCACGGTCAACATCCCCGACACGGTGGGCTACGCGACGCCGTGGGAGATGCTCGACCTGATCACCTTCCTGCGGGAGAACGTGCCCGGGATGGACGGGATCATCATCTCCGTGCACTGCCACGATGACCTCGGCCTCTCGACCGCGAACTCGCTGGCCGCGGTGCGCGCGGGCGCGCGGCAGGTGGAGTGCGCGGTGAACGGCCTGGGCGAGCGCGCGGGCAACGCCTCGCTCGAGGAGATCGTCATGGCCCTGCGGACACGGAAGGACTCCTTCGGGGTCGAGGTCGGCACGGAGACGGCGGAGCTCATGCGGACCAGCCGGATGGTCAGCAGCTTCAGCGGCTTCCTCGTCGCGCCGAATAAGGCCATCGTCGGCGACAACGCCTTCAGCCACGAGTCGGGCATCCACGCCGATGGGGTGATCAAGGAGCGGACCACGTTCGAGATCATGGACCCGCAGGACGTCGGCATCTCCGAGAGCGCCATCACTCTCGGCCCGCGCTCGGGCCGCGCCGCGCTGAAGAAGCGTCTCGAGGACTTGGGCTATCCCGTGGAGGAGCCTGCGAAGCTGGACTCCATCTACGAGCGGTTCCTCGCACTGGCCGACCGGAAGAAGCAGGTGCACGACGAGGACCTGGCGACCCTGATGCAGCTCGACGGCGCCGCGAGCGCGGGGACGTACCGGATCGAGTCGCTGCACGTCGCGGCGGGGACGACGCAGCCCACGGCGAGCGTCACCCTCGACTGCGACGGGGAGAGGCTGCAGGGCTCCGGGGTCGGCAACGGGCCGGTCGAGGCGATCTGTTCGGCCATCGACGCCGCGACCGGGCTCAACGGGACCCTGGAGGACTTCTCCGTCCACGCGGTCACGCGCGGCCGCGACGCCATCGCGCAGGCGCGGATTCGCCTGGTGATGGAGGGCCGCGAGGCCATCGGGCGCGGCGCCGACGTGGACACGATGCTCGCCAGCGCCAAGGCCTACCTCAACGGCGTCAACAAGCTCATCGTCGCCGAGCGCAAGGCGCGGGTGGACGAACTGTGAGGCGGAGGGACTTCCTCGGGACGGTCGCCGGGGCTGCCGCGGCCTCGGCAGCCGCTGCCCTGCGGGGCGAGGCGCAGATGGGTCCTCGGTTTGAGGGGCGCTACTTCGCCGGCGAGGGCGACGTAGCGTACCTGGAGCTGCTGGAGACCGCGGCGCGGATGTACCACCCCGATCCAGAGTTCCAGAACCTCTCGATGCTGTACTCGCCCGCCTGGAACGGGTTCGTCGAGGGGCCGACATGGGGCGCCTGGTGGATCCAGAACAGCTACGGACCCAGCTACTGCTCGCTGCCCTTCTTGACCGAGCCGTACACCACGTTCCTGCAGAACTCCCAGGACCTCTGGTTCGACCAGATGGGAGACGGGCAACGGCAGGGGTTTCGCGACTGGGTCGCGCCCGACGGCTGCCTCTGCGACGCGGCGGCCCCCAATTGGATCGCCTACAAGCAGGGCGACGGGCGCGTCGACATCCATGACTGGGGGCTGGAGTTCACCGCGGCGGGGATCGTCTTGCAGGCGGAGCTACTCCTCATCAGCCGCGACCTGGACGCGCTTGCGCGGTACCTGCCGAAGCTCGAACGCTGTGCCGCGTTCATCGAGAGCCGCCGCGATCCGCAGACGGACCTCTTCCTCGCCGGCCCGGCGGGCAACCTGCTGGCTCCGAGCTACGCGGGCTGGGCGAAGCCCGACGGAACGTACGGTCAGGCGTACCTTGCCGGGCTCTCGGTGACGTACATCGCCGCGCTCGATCGCCTCATCGAACTGGAGAAGCTCGCGGGCCGCGACCGGCAGGCGGCGGTCTACGAAGAGCGACGTGCCACAGCCCGCCGGGGTCTACC
>VGFB01000293.1 GCA_016869015.1 Armatimonadota bacterium | reverse complement strand
ACGGGGCGGCCGGGGTGTGGCACGCCGGGGTGGAGGGGGACCCCGGCCTCGCGAACGTGTACGACCTGACGACCTGGCGCGAGGGCATGGCCTTCCCGGGCTCAACGCAGCTTGGGCTCGGCAAGCGGCTCCTGGAGGAACTCCCCTGGCAGCGGTTCGAGCCCTATCCGGAGTGGACGGAGCCCGGTTCACTCGCCGCCGGAGTCCCGGACGAGGTGCGCGTCGTCTACCTGCCCAGGCGCGGCGTGTACAACTGGAGCGGCCCGCTCGTCCGGGGGCTTGAGCCCGGCGTGCCGTACCGTGCCTTCTACTTCGACCCCGTGCGGGGCGGGCGGTTCGACCTGGGCACGGTGGTCAACGCCGGCCCGCCGACCAGGCCGTTCGAGGGACACGTTGCGCCCCGGCTCTTCCAGGACGCCTTCGAGGGCGCCCAGGCTCCCGCGTGGCGTGACCACGGCACCCCGACTGCCTGCAGGGACGGCCGGCTGATCGGCGGCAAGGGGATGCTCACGGTCGTCGAGGGCATCAGCGACGCCGACCTCATGGCGAGCGTCGAGGCCAACAGCGACGCCGAGGCCGGGATCCTCCTGCGCTTCCACGGCCCCGACGACTACCTGGTCGCGCTCTACACGCCCAGCCTCCAGGCCATCTACTTTCACGACCGGCGCGGCGGCGACTGGGGCGTCCCCCTGGGCAAGGTGGCCGTGCCGGAGGTCGGGCCGCGCATCCATCTGATCGCGGCGGCTTGCGGCGAGTACGCAGCGCTCGTGTTGACCGATGGCGCGCGCACGTACTACACCCCGCCCGTCCGGGTGCGCAATGTTACCGCCGGCAACCCCGGCCTCTGGCTCTACCAGATCGGCGACCGGCAGGAGTACGACGCCTTCGAGCTGTCCCGCACGCCCTTCGCCCCACCGCCCGGCGTTGCCGCCGCATCGACCGTGGTGTGGTCCGACGAGTACCGCGCCCCCAACGTCCCCGCGCCCCAGGACTGGGTCCTCGTCCTCGAGCGCGCTCAGCTCTGACCGATAGCCCCGCCGGGGACTGACGACGGAACTCAGCCTCACCGAGTTCCGTTGTCTGTCCCCGAAGTTGTCCGTTGCCTTCTGCAACCACCTCGGGCCCGCATTCCCGTTGCCGTCGTGCCCGCGGCTCTCCTGAGCCGCGCCGGCGCCGTGCCGTCGCCGTCAACTCGGGACTCCGTGCCTCCGGGTCGCCTGACCCGCGGAGCCGTTGGGGAGGCGCACGGCGCGGGTCGGGCGACCCGCAGGCACGGACGGCAACGGCACCCTACCCCGGGTCTCTCTCCTTCAGGCCATCCATTCTCCACCTGTCCGCAGGCCTGGACGGCGGAGCGTGGCGCCCGCCGACCCGCGAGTGCGGGAGCGATGTCGTTCAGCCCCCGAAGGGGGCGACCGGTGAATGGCCACGGGCGCCGGCCCGTGGAACCGACACCCCAATCCCTTGAGCCCCAACGGGGCGACAGGACGGCCCGCCGGCCGCCGAAGGGGCGAGAAGGGTCGTGGGGCACCGGAGGCCGTGGGCTTCGCCTCGTCGCCCACCTGCCTGTTCCCTCCGCCCGGAGACGTGGGTAGTGGATAGCTCCTGAAGGAAAGGGGAAAACGGCGTTGCGCTCGGTGAGCGCCCCGTACAACAGGACGCCCTCGGCGGCACAACCTTGGGCCGAGCACGCTCGGCCCCCACAACGCGCCGGTTAGAGTGAGCCGTGTGCGGCTGAGCCACATCTGGGCGTCGACGCGGGAACAGCCGGAACGAGACTCGCGGACTCCGGGCTAGACCCTTGCGCGTCCGCCGGTCTCAACCGCGGTCTGGATCGCCTCGAGCACTCGCTGGTCGTGCAGGCCGTCTTCGCCCGAGGGCGAGACGTCGTGCCCGCCGAGGATGGCGGAGGCAAAGCCCTCGACCTGCCGCTCGTAAGGGTCGGAGTCGGGCGTCGCGGGCGTTCGGTACTCCTCGCGGGCGGCGTCGAACACGCGGACCTCCGACCCCGCCTTCCAGTAGGGGAAGCCGATCTTCGCCTCGATGCTGCCTCGCTCCCCGTGCACCATCAGCCCCTCGCACCAGTCCATGGTGACGGTGCAGGTGAGCTGGAACGTGCCGGTCGCGCCGTCTTCGTACTCCAGGGTCCCGCAGATGCCGCTGGAGCCGTACTTCGAGCTGACCGCTGTCGTTACCGCCGCGATGCGCCCCCCGAAGAAGCAGAGCGTGTCGATGAGATGCACGCCGTGGCCCAGGATCATCCAGCGCAGCGGATGGCACGGCGCGGGCGGCTCCGGTCGCCGCCGCCCTTCAGCGAAGCGACGGATCGGCCAGTGCGTGTTGACATAGGTCCCGTGGTACCGCGTGTCACAGTACCAGCCGCTGACCGTCAGCCGCTCGCCCATCCCCCCCGCCGCGAAGGCCTGGGCGTACTGCAGCCCGGGGTCCCACCGCTTCATCGTGGCGATCTGAAGCTGCCTGCCTGTGCGCCCCGCAGCCTCCACCATGCGCTCCGCCTCGGGCACGTCGAGGGCCAGGGGCTTCTCGACCAGCACGTGCTTCCCGGCCTCGAGTGCCGCAATCGTCAGCGGCGCGTGGAAGGGGTCGGGCACCGGGATCAGCACGGCCTCGACGTCCGCGTTGCTGAGGAACTGCTCATGGTCGGTGAACCACTCGCGCGCGCCGTAGATGCCGGCGATGTCCCGCGCCATCTCTTCAGACGCGTCGCACACTGCGACCAGGTCCACGTTCGCCGCCTTCACCGCCGCGGGCAAGTGCGCCAACTGCGCGATCGAGCCAACGCCCAGGAATCCCAGCTTCAGCTTCCGATCTTCAGACATGTGCGTCCCTCCCTCCCGGTCTTGCCGTGATCGGTCATTGCGCCGGCGTCGCCGCCCCGGCCTCGTCCACGCGCAGCGTCCCGGCCGTCACCCTCCGGTCCGCGGCCCCGCTGTCGGGGATCATCCGTTCATCCGGTCGGCCGATGCGCTCGGGCACCCACAGGCCGAACCTCACGTCATAGCTCTTCCCGCGCGCCTCGGCGGGCGGCTCGATGATGAACCCCAGCGTCACGGTCCCCGCCTGGTCGAACCGACCGGCAGCCTCCGGCTGCCCGAAGAACTCGATCTTCCCCTCCCGCTCGCAGTGGCAGAAGGGCGTTACCCCCGCGGGCAGCGGCTCGTGGATTGCCCACGTCACCGGGAGGACCCACTTCCCCTCGCGCGGCTGTAGCTCGCCGACGGTCGCGGCGTAGTGCCCCGCGATCGCGATCCGCCCCAGGCGGTAGGCAAGCTGCCCGTCGCCCTCCCCGAGCGGCAGGCGGATCCTCGGCGTGCCCAGGCGCGTACCTACCGCAATGTACAGGTCATACTCCCCCGGCCGCTGGTTGAAGGGCAACCCGAACGAGACCTCGCGCCGCCGGGTCTCCGCCTGACCCGGCGGCCCGACCGGCAGTGTCCGCATGTCGAGCCCCTCGTCTGCGAACACGCCCGCGATTCCCCCCTGCACGTCCTTCAGGATCACCGTCGGGTAACCGCCCGGGTAGCACGGCGCCACCCCCGCGTTGCGCCACTCGCCGGCGAACTCCAGCTTCTCGTCCAGCCGAATCCGCGCCGGCCAGCTCGCCTCCACCAGCTGCAGCCGATACCCCATTCGCCGGCTCATCTGCTCGATCAGCGGCCGCTGCTCCGCCAGGAACTCCCGCGGCCACCAGTGGATCGACGGGTAGCTCGCGTGGTACTCCTCCAACGCCTTCAGGTACAGGCTCCCGTCCTGCCAGTTCCCCCGATCCCGCGAGCCGCCGTAGTGCTCGCTCTCCAGCACCACCGGGTGGTTCGGCCAGAACCCCTGGGCCATTCCCCCGTGGAAGTAGGCGTTCTCCCCGGCCTGCACCAGGATGCTGTCATCCCGCAGCGTCAGGCCCTGCTCCAGCGCGTACTCGATCGCGCCGTCGCCCCGGTCCTGCAGCACGAAGTCATCGTTGGCCGCGAGCAGCGTGTGCCTGAAGTGCTTCAGATGCAGGTCGATGTGGCGCCGGATCGTCTCGGCCGAGTAGCCCAGCGCGCTGCTGTGATAGGTGTGCCCCTCACCCCACACGCCAAAGGAGCCCACGTCGATCCACGCGACGCTCGGGTCGCCGTCATACCGCGCGGCGGCCGCCGCGAGGAAGTGGTCGAGCTTCTCCAGGAAGACCGGGTCGTCGTAGTCGGGCTCCCAGAAGATGCCGTCCTCCTGCGCGCCCTGGCCGGGGGTGAAGTTGTGCCCCCGCGCTCCGGCCTGCTGCACCCACTCCGGCGTCGCCCAGCGTGTCCACGACTCGCTGCACGAGAAACGGAACGCAACCTGCAGCCCCTTCGCGATCCACTTCCGCGCGGGCGTATCGACCACCGACCACGTGAACACCCCCTCCTCAGGCTCCACGTACGACCACGGGATCCGCAGGTAGATGACCCCCAGCGCCGGGAAGTCATCTACCGTGTCCGTGTACTCCAGCCGCGAGCCGTAGTTGGTCGGCACGTTGTCGTAGAAGTGCAGCACCCACCCCATCCCCGGGTTCGCGAACAGCTCCCCGGTGTCCTCCGGACGCACCGTTACCCGCTCGCCCTGCGCGGTCGCCTGACTGACAGCCAGGGTCGCGGCTAGACCTGGGGCAATCCACATGGTCGCCTCCTTACTCCCCGAGCAGAGACCGCCAGAACGCGATGGTCGGACGACCCATGCAGTCGGAGGTGTCCTTTGGTATTCCAATGCCAAACACATGCAGCGCGCGCATCAGCGGCATGGCGAGCTGTTTTTCATTGGCTTCCTCAATAAAATACGGTAGCTCGGGGTACTTCGTCTCCCACGCGTCCCCGCGACCCGCCGCGACCTGCTGCGCGACGGCCGCGAAGTGCTCCCGCCAGCCCTCCTCTCCTCCCACGCCCTGCGCGACGACACCCGGGGGGATCCCCTGAGCCACGCCGAAGGACAGTGCCTCCATGTACGCGGCGTCCGCAAGCCCCATCGCGAGCTGGTTGCACCCCTTCACCACTTGGCCGGCGCCGGTGGGGCCGCAGTATACGACTCGCGCGGGATCGCCCAGTGCCTCCAGGATCGGGCGGATGCTTGCGACAGCCTCCTCCAGCCCCCCAACGAAGATGCGCAATGTGCCGGCCTCTGCGCCCGCGGGGCCCCCGCTGACCGGCGCATCGATCAGCACCGCCCCCTTCTCCGCCAGGCGAGCGGCGATCCTGCGCGTCTGAGGGGCAGCAGTGGTCCCCAGGTCGATGAACGTCTGCCCCGGCTGTGCGTGGGGAATGAGGGCTGTCTGCGCAAGCTCGACCCAGGCCTCCGACGAACGAACGCTGGTCAGCACGATCCCGCACCGGACGACCACCTCCGCAGCATCCGCCGCCGCGATGACCCCGAACCGCGTGGCGGCGGCCAGCCCGGCGGGATTGAGGTCATGGCCAACGACCCGGTGACCACCTCTGCACAGGTTTCGGGCCATTGGTCCGCCCATCGCTCCAAGGCCGATGAACCCCAGTGCGTCCATAGGAGGACATACGCGCCGTGTTTGTTGCCCGTTCCCTGGGAGCGCAGGGCGTCCCGCCTGCCGGCCTGGCTCGCGGTGGCCCCCGTGTGGCGGCCGTCGCCGTTCCCCCCTTCTGAAGGAAGGGGGGCCGGGGGGTAGGGAGCCGTCGCCGTTCTCCCCTCTCCCTTCAGGAGAGGGGCCGGGGGTGAGGCCTCCGCCGCGCCGTCGCCACCCGCGCGCAG
>VGFB01000292.1 GCA_016869015.1 Armatimonadota bacterium | reverse complement strand
TCGGACGTTCGGCAGGCTGTCGGCGCACTGGGGGATCATCTGCTCGTAAGCCCCGAGGCCCGCCTCGCCCTCGCCGCGCCAAGCCAACGGCGGCTCGTGCTCGGCGACCTCCGGTGGGAGCGTCGGCACGTCTCCAGGCGCGATGTAGGGCGGATTCGACACGACGGCAGTGATGTCCTCGGCCAGGCCCGCCGCGAGCACGGGCTCCAGGTCGCGCCCCTCGAGGAACGCGGCCCGGTCGGTCACGCCCAGCGCTTCGGCGTTCTCCCGCGCCAGGGCCAGCGCCTCCGAGGAGACGTCCGTCAGCACGACCCGGGCCTCCGGCAGCAGCACGGCGAGCGAGAGGCCGAGGCAGCCGGTGCCTGTGCCGAGGTCGAGGACGCAAGGCGTCGGCGCAGCACGCTGCGCCTCGACAACGGCCTCGACCAGCACCTCGGAGTCGGGGCGAGGGATGAGGGCGCGTGCGTCGCAGCGGAAGCGGAGCCCCATGAACTCGGTCTCGCCGGTGAGGTGGGCCAGGGGGCGCCGCGCAGCACGCTGAGCGACGAGCGCCTCGAATCGCGCAGTGGGAGCGGGCTCAAGCGGCGAGGCGAGGTGCAGGTCGAGGCGCGTCAGCGGCACCTCCAGCACGTGAGCAAGCAGCAGCCGCGCCTCGGTGAGGGGAGACTCGACGCCGGCTTCCGCCAGGCGTCGGGCTGCAGCCTGCAGCGCCTCCCGGGAGGGTCTAGCCCTTCGCGACCTCGGCGAGTCGTCGCTCATAGTCGGCTCGCGCCAGCGCGTCCAGCAGCTCGTCGATGTTCCCTTGCAGCAGGGAAGGGAGGTTGTGGACAGTCAGCCCAATCCGGTGATCGGTGAGCCGGTCCTGGGGGAAGTTGTAGGTGCGGATCTTGTCGGAGCGGTCGCCGGACTTGACCTGCTCCCGCCGCGCGGCGGCCTCCTCCTCGCGACGCTGGGCGAGCTGCAGATCGAGGAGCTTCGAGCGCAGGATGCGGAAGGCCTGCTCGCGGTTCTGGTGCTGGGAGCGCTCGTTCTGGCAGTTCACCACAAGGCCGCTGGGTTTGTGACGGATGCGGACGGCGGTGTCGTTTTTCTGGACGTGCTGGCCGCCTGCGCCCGAGGCGCCGAAGGTCTGGATCTCGCAGTCCGAGGGGTCGATGCTCACCTCCACCTCCTCGGCCTCCGGCAGCACCGCAACCGTCGCGGCGGAGGTGTGGATACGGCCCTGGGACTCGGTGACCGGAACGCGTTGGACGCGATGGACGCCGCTCTCATGCTTCAGCCGGCCATAGGCGCCCTTACCGTTGACGGCCAGGACGACCTCCTTCCACCCGCCCATGTCGCTTCCGCTGCTGTCGAGCACCTCGGCCTTCCACTTCATGCGGTCCGCCAGCGCGCTGTACATGCCGAACAGGTCGGCGGCGAACAGCGCCGCCTCCTCGCCGCCGGTGCCCGCGCGGATCTCGACGAGGCAGTTCTTCTCATCGGCCGGGTCCCTGGGGACCAGCACCGCCAGGAGCCCGGTCTCGGCGGCCTCCGCCCGGCGGCGCGCAGCCTCCAGCTCTTCCTGATAGAAGGCGCGCTCCTCCTCGTCGGCGGCCTCGGCGAGGCTTGCCTCGGCTTCCTCGGCATCGGCCAGGGCGGCGCGGTAGGCCTGGACGTGGCCCACGGCCGTCGCCAGCTCGGAGTGGCGAATGCTGGCGGCGCGGAACCGGTGCTGATCGCCGATCACGTCCGGATCGGCGAGCTGCCGCTCCAGCTCGCGGTACTCCTCCTCAATCGCCTCCAGGGCGGCCACGTCAATCACGGCGAACTCCGGGTCTTGGGTCTCAGGTCTCGAGTCTCGAGTCCTCGGCAGAGGCTTCCGGCGGCCTGAACTGCGTCGGGGCGGGCCAGCCGACAGGTAAGGTGACCTCGGGGGCCACCGCCGCCAGGGCGTACATCGCGACCTGGATCATCCCGGGCCCGGGGGCGCGGGTCGTCAGCCGCTGCAGCAGCAACCCCGGCCCCGACAGGGCGGCAACGAAAGGCGAGTTCCGGTACTTGCCGGCCAGGCGCGTGGCCTCGTAGGCGAGAGCCGCGACGATGGGCACGGTAGCCAGGCGCAGAGCGAGCCTCAGGTACAGGCCCGGCCAGCCGAAGAAGCACCCGACGATGATCTTGAGCACGATGAACAGCAGCAGGAAGGCTGTCCCGCAGCGAGGGTGCAGCGGGCTGTGCCGCGCGGCCGTCTCCTCGGTGACGGACCCTTCGGTCTCCAGCGCGTTGATGACCATGTGCTCGGCGCCGTGGTACTGGAACACGCGCCGGACCTGGCCGATGCTCCCGATCACCGTGATGTAGCCCAGGATGACCGCCAGGCGGATGACGCCCTCGAGGAGGTTCTTGAGCACCGAGGCGCCGTACCCCCCCTCGAACTTCGTCAGCCCGGCAAGCCAACTGGGCAGTAGGACGAACAGCCCGATCCCCAGTCCGAAGGCGGGCAACATCGCCAACCACAGCGCGGAGTCATCGAGGCTCTGCGGCCCCGGCCCGGCGTTGGGATCGCGCCAGAGCAGCGCGCCGATGAGCAGCGCCGCCAAGGCTGCCAGGGCGAGGCGCGTGGGCAGGAGGGCTGCCTCCGGTGTCTCGAACGCCGACCAGCGGGCGGCGACCCACGGCGCCAGCCGGGGGGCTGCCAGCAGCACGGTGGCCCCGCCGGCGGCGGCGACAACGGCCGCCGTCACCCACGGCCGCCGGCGCGGCTTCTCGGCGGGACGCTCCTCGACGGGCTTCGCGGCCTCCGCCTCCAGCTCATCCTGCAGGGCCACGTTGCCGGAGAACTGGAGGCTGCGGATCCCCAGCGTGAGGGTCTCAATCAGCGCGAAAGTGCCGCGGATGAGCGGGAGCTTGGCCATCCGCCAGCCCTCGAGGAAGTGGGGCACGGCCCGCCGGTCGACCACGACGCTGCCATCGCGACGGCGCACGGCGGTCGCGTAGACGTCGCGACCGCGCATCATGACGCCCTCGATGACCGCTTGTCCGCCGTAGAAACGGGTCTCAGACACGGGATTTCCGGAGACCGGCGCGAGGCGACCGGGGTGACCGACCGACTACTCCTCGGCTTCGGCCTTGGCCTCGTCCGTGATGCCGTACTTCTTCTGGAGCCCGTAGCGCTTGATGAACCGATCGACGCGGCCCTCGGTATCGACGATCTTCTGCTTGCCCGTGTAGAACGGATGACACTTCGAGCAGATCTCGACGCGGATCTCGGGTTTGGTCGAGCGGGTCGTGAAGGTCTCGCCGCAGGCGCACGTCACCGCGCAGTCGACATACTCGGGATGGATGCCGGTCTTCATCGTAGAACACCTCTCAGCAGTGCAACAGCCTCGCTCGCAGCAATCGCGACGCAGCATTATAGCACCCAGAAGCAGGGGGAGCAAGAACTCGGGGACCGGATTTCGGGCCATCGACGAGGAGCGCCGGGCGCGAAGATCAAAGTTTGAAGACGCGACCCCGGGTGTCGGCGTAGACTTCGAGGAGGCGGTGGGTCGCGTGGGGGATGTGGTAGCGGAAGCTGTAGCGCTGGGCCTCCAGGGCGAGGGTCTGGCGCATCGTGGGATCACGGCCCAGACCCAACATGAGGCGGGCGAGGCCTTTCGGGCCCTCGGCCGGATCGGCGAGGAGGCCCGTGGACCCGTCGCAGACCATGTCGTTGATGCCCCCGGCATTGAAGCCGACGATCGGTGTGCGGGCGCACATCGCCTCGTTCAGCGACAGGGGCTGCACCTCGGTGACGCTGGCGGTGACGAAGACGTCCGCAGCGGCGTGGTACTCGGCGACCGTGTCGTGCGGAACGGGACCGGGGAGCAGGATCCGGTCCGCACACAGCTGCCGAGCGGCCAGAGCGCGCAGCGGCTCAAGCTCCGGGCCGCCGCCCACGATCATCAGCTTCGCCTCCGGGAGCTCCGCCGCGACAAGGGCGAAGGCCTCGATCAGCCGATCCAGGCTCTTCTCCCGCGCGGCGCGGCCCACGAAGAGGTACAGCACGTCTTCGCGGGCGATTCCATGCCGCGTCCGGACCTCGGCTCCGTCGGCCGTGTCGAAGCCCGACAGGTCGGTGGCGTTCGGGACGACCTCGATGGGCCGCCTGACGCCCAGGTCGACCAGGTAGTCTCGCATCGCCAGCCCGGGCGTCGCGACGACGTCGCAGCGGTTGCAGTAGCGGCGGACGGCGCCGCGCAGGCCGGGACGCAAGAGCGCGGGGGGAATCGGGAAGGCGTAGTGGGCGTACATCTCGTACTGCGTGTGGATCGTGGTTACCACCGGCAGGCGGTGCCGCCGCGCGAACCGGACCCCCCAGGCGCCCAGCAGCCAGGGGTGCTGGGTGTGCACCAGGTCAAGGCCCAACTGAGCGGCGGTGTGGGCGAACCCCGGCGCCAGGGGCAGGGGCAGCGGGTAGTCAGGGTAGCGAGGGAGCGCCCGGGCGGGGAAGCGCAGGACGAAGTCGTCCTCTTCGGGGTATCCCGCAGCGCTGGGCGCGAACACGAAGACCGTGTGCCCCTCCGCCTCGAGGCCGCGACGGAAGGCGCGGATGGAGTTCGCGACGCCGTTCACGCTCGGGAGGTAGGTATTGGTGAAGATGCCGATGCGCACGGGCGGACTCCCGGGAAGGGCGGCCGGCGCCGTGCCCCTCCGTCGGGCGTCGGCGGAACCGGGACGGCGGCCCCTCTCCTCCCCCTACCTCGTCTGGGCGAGCTTTTCCTTGAGAACGATGGGGACGCGGTCGGGTTGCAGGCGTTGGATGAGGACGAGGTCCAGAGGCGTGGTGTCATCGCGGAAGGCCGGCGAGAGCTTGTCAGCCAGCTTGTCCTTGCCCTGCTGGTACTCCGTCTCATCCATGGCCCGCGCCGTTTGGTAGATGTCGAGGATCTCCGCCTGGGTGATGGCCCGGCCCTCGGCCAGACCCTCGGCGTTCACGTCGGCCTCGGCCTTGAAGTCATCCTCCGTCATCGCTCGGACCCAGTCCAGGTACTCGGCAGCCTGCAGCCGCGCCTCGCTCGCCCAGGTCAGGATGTCCACCTGGGCCGGGCTGAGGAGTTCCTTGAGCGGGGCGACAAACCTCATCAGCTCGGCGTCGCTGGCGTGGTCGAAGGCCTGCAGCTGCTCCTCCTGGTCCGCGATCTGTCGGAGTACAGCAGGCGCAACGGACTGGTCGGCTACCAACGCGCTCCGTTGCTCATCCAGGAGCGCCTGAAGGCGGTTGAGGATGTCCAGCCGCTGGGCCTTACGGGCCGCGACGGCCTGGTGCAGGGCGTCGGTCTGCGCCACGAGGCCCTGCAGCTGCTCCCTGGTGAGCTCGAGCCGGTTGAACTCCTCCAGCAGCGCGATGTCCTGCCGGAGATCGGTCAGCCGAGCCTCCAGGGCATCGGAGCTCGGGTCTTGCGCGGTCGAGATGCACCCGACCGAGAGCACCGCCGCCAGGATGGCCGTCGAGGCTACGGCCCGTCGAAGGAGACCGTCTAGAGGGCGTTTCACCAAGTGCCTCCCCGCCAATCGGGCGAGACTTACTGCGAAGTGCGCGGATTGTAGCACAGGGCAGGGGGGCGGTCAACGACGGCAGAGCTGCGGAGGGGTCCGATTCTCGTGAGTGGGTGGAACGAGCCCCTCGGGGCGACGGTGAGAGCGCGGGTGAGCGGAGGGCGTCGTTGGCTGTGGGGGGCGTCGGCGCTCCGGAGGAGCGCAGGATGGCTAGTGCGGTGTCACTCGTGGTTGTTTGG
>VGFB01000291.1 GCA_016869015.1 Armatimonadota bacterium | reverse complement strand
CAACTCGATGGTCGGAGTTCGGAAGGCCAGCTGCGAGGTCTCGACGGGCGTGCCGCCCGTGCGGGCCTTGGAGTGGTGGTATTCGACCACCGCTGTTTGCCCGCTGGTCAGCACCACGTCCTGCTGCTCGGTGCGCGTCTCGGTCTTGCTCAACGCCTCCGCCACCGATGCGCCCGCCACCAGACTGGCCGACTTCCCAAGCCCCAACGTCAGGTTCAGGGCGTCGCGGCCCGACTCGCTATACCCTTCACTGGTCCCGCGGTTCGACGTCCGTTCGTGGACGAAAGACATCTTCCCCTGCCACGACCCGCCGCCGAAGCCCTGGTCGAGGTTCACCGTCAGAGCGGATGACGACTGACGGTCGTACGGCGTGTCCACCGACGCCGCGTCGCGCACGAACCGGAAGGACCCCCGCGATGAGAAGCCGTAGGTGAGGTCCGTGGTGGAGCGCTCGGCCATGCCGAGAGAGAGGAAGCCCTTCTCTCCCACCACCACCGACTTCTGGGTGACCGTCAGTCCATCACGCAGGGGGATGGTCACCTCCAGCGTGCTCGGGTCGAACCCCAGCGCCTTGAGGCTCTCAGGGGTGATGGTCGCCCGGAACGACTCCGGCGCAAACACGGCGGAGGGCGTCTGCGCCGAGGCGACGCACACCACCGTCATCAGCAGGATGGACAGGACTGTCGGCACTTCGGCCAACCACCATCGGGCAGACGCTGCTTCCACCTCCTCCTACCCCGACGGGAGCCAAAGGTTCCATGTCAATGAGCCACTCCCGGGCGGATTCTGCCTGGAGCGACCGGCGCTCCCGGTGGATGCCGGCGGAGGAGGGAGACCGGCCCCCGTTGGTGAACGACGAGGGAGCGGCGTCGACGGCCAGGACCCGCGAGCGACGAGACCCCACCGGGCGCCTGCGCTGGGGCGGGAGAGTCAAGGCCGGTGTGCGAGTTCTGCCACAAACACGGTGACGGGAAGAAGTGGTACCTGCAGGCCAGGAACTACAGCGCCGACCTGCTGAATGACGAGCGCCGCCGGCGCATCGTGAGGGAGACGCTGCTCGATGCCTCGGCCCTGACCGACGGCTTCCGCCAACTGGACCGCCTCGAGGGCGCCCCGGAGTCGGTCCAGCGCACGGTGAAGGCCCTGGCCTCGCGACGGATGAAGCGCGATCACTTCGGGCAGGTCGTGCCGATCGACGATGTTGCGGCAATCCTCGAGCTGGTCAACTCGGTCGTCCAGGTCCCGTGCGTCTGCCGCTATGCCGCCACCCATCGGGAGGTCGGCTACTGCTACGGGATCACGATCGATGGGGCCGGGCAGTGGCAAGACCTGTTGGCCCCGCCGCCGGGCAAGGCCGCCGATGGACCGAGCTTCTCGGAGGTGCAGCAGTTGAGCGCCGCCGAGGCGCTGGCCCAGATCCGCGGCTACGAGAAGGACGGCCTGTGTCACACGGTCTGGACCTTCGGGACGCCCTTCATCGGGGGCCTGTGCAACTGCGATCGGGTAGACTGCCTCGCCATGCAGGCCACGGTGCAGCGGGGGGTGAAGGCCTTCTTCCGCGCGGAGTACGTGGCCGAGATTGACGCGGACGCCTGCACGGGGTGTCGGTCCTGCATGAGGCTGTGTCAGTTCGGCGCCCTGGGGTACGGCGCCCTGAACGCGAAGGCCCAAGTCGACCAGCGGGCGTGCTACGGCTGCGGAGTCTGTCGGGCTGCCTGCTCGAAGGAGGCGATCCGCCTCCGGCCGCGGTCGGAGACGCCCGTCGCCGCCCGCCTCTGGTAGAGGGGATTCCCCTCCGGCGTGGAAGGCACGTGCCGGCCGTCTACCCGCAACCCGAAACCCGCAACCGCCTTCCCTCAAGGAGTCGCCACGATGGAGAAGCACTGGACGGAACTGATGGACCTGGGAATCGTGCACTTCATGGCTTATCCCGTCATCAAGGACGATGACCCTGATCTCATTCTGCAGACGGCCGAGGTCATCGCCAGGGATGAGTTCTTCAACGTCCTGGAGGTGCGTCGCTCGCAGCACCCGGGCCTGCATGAGAAGCTCCGCGCGCTGGCCGACGTCAGCGGCCTGAACCTGGGCGTCGGCGGGCAGCCGGGGCTGCTACTGGGCAAGCTCAGCCTGAACAACCCGGACGCCGTCGGGCGTCAGGCCGCCGTGGATGAGTGCAAGCAGGCCATCGATGCCGCCTACGAGCTCGGCGCCCGGATGATGGCCGTGCTCAGCGGCCCCGATCCGGGAGAGGCCGGCCGCGCGGCGGAGATGGACCTGCTCGTTGACTCCTGTGTGCAGTTGTGCACCTATGCTCAGGAGAAGGCGCGGGACTACACCGTCTGGGTGAGCTTCGAGCAGTTCGACGACACCGTTGACAAGAAGTGCCTCATCGGGCCCACGGAGCGCGCGGTCGAGCTGGCCGAGAGGGTCCGGGGGCAAGTCCCCAACTTCGGCCTGTGCGTCGATCTCTCGCACCTCCCGCTCCTCGGTGAGGACCCGATGACCTGCCTGAGCCAGGCGAGCGAGTACCTGATCCACGTGCATGCCGGCAACGCGATCATGAGCGACAAGGAGCATGTCGGCTACGGCGACATGCACCCGCGTTTCGCGCACCCGGCGGGCGA
Organism: Armatimonadota bacterium; assembly: GCA_016869015.1. GTDB lineage: Bacteria > Armatimonadota > Zipacnadia > Zipacnadales > VGFC01 > VGFC01. The sequence goes on along the minus strand of VGFB01000291.1, from coordinate 3,137 downwards.
GAACGGCGTTACCGAGCTCGCAGAGTACCTCAAGGCCCTCATCTACGTGGGCTACTTCGAGAGCGACGTTCCAACTCGCAAGCCTGTGTTCACCTTCGAAGTGAAACCGCTGCCCGGCGAGTCATCGGAGCTCGTGATCGCCAGCACGAAGCGCGCGTTCCTCGACGCGTGGGCGGCCCTCAGCGGGTAGCGGATGAGGATCGTCATCGCCCCCGACTCGTTCAAAGGCTCGCTAACGGCGCCGGAGGTCTGTCGCGCGATCGAGGCGGGGATCCGGACGGTCCTCCCCGACGTCGAGGCGATCCTGGTGCCGATGGCGGACGGTGGAGACGGCACCGCGCGGACCTTGGCCGAAGGCACTGGAGGTCGCCTGCTGGCGGCTACGGTCACCGGCCCGCTCGGGGGTCCCGTGCGGGCCGAGTACGGGGTCTTGGGCGATGGCGAGACGGCGGTCATCGAGATGGCGGCCGCCTCCGGGCTCACCCTCGTCCCGCCCGAGCGTCGCAACCCGCTGCACACGACGACCCGCGGTACCGGGGAGCTGATGGCCGCCGCCCTGGATCGAGGCTGCCGGAAGTTGATCGTCGGCCTTGGCGGCAGCGCCACCACCGACGGCGGGCTGGGGATGGCGCAGGCCCTTGGCGCAAGGTGCCTGAACGCGCGCGGCGAACCGGTCGCCGGAACGGGCGAAGGACTCAGCGATCTGGAGCGGATCGACGTCTCCGGGCTTGACCCTCGCCTGGCCGAGGCACAAGTCCGCGTGGCGTGCGATGTCGACAACCCGCTCTACGGCGAGCGGGGCGCGGCGGCCGTCTACGGCCCCCAGAAGGGGGCCACGCCCGAAATGGTCACCCGCCTGGACGCCGGCCTGCGGCGTTTCGCGGAGGTCGTGGAGCGCGATCTGGGCATGTCGGTCGCCGATCTCCCCGGTGCCGGAGCCGCCGGTGGCCTGGGGGCTGGGCTGGTGGCCTTCTGCGGGGCGACGCTGGAGCCGGGGGTCGGCATCGTGCTGGAAGCCGTCGGCCTCGAGGAGAAGCTCCAGGGCGCGGAGGCCGTCTTCACCGGCGAAGGGCGCATCGACTTCCAGACGGCCTTCGGCAAGGCTCCGGCGGGCGTGGCGACGTTGGCGCGCAAGCACGGGTGCGCCGTGTTCGCGCTCGGCGGCAGCGTCGCCCTGGAAGCGCGCGCCCTGCACGAGCGAGGTTTCACGGCCCTGCGCAGCATCGTCAACGCGCCGCTGTCGTTGGCGGAAGCCATGCAGCCGGAGCGGGCCGCGGCCCTGACCGCCTTCGCCGCGGAGGAGATGCTGCGAGCGTATCTGGCGGGAGTTGTGAGAGGAGTCGTAGCCTCACCCCCCGGCCCCCTCTCCTGAAGGGAGAGGGGGGGAACGTCAAGAGCACGACCGTTCGTCATTCACCCCCTCTCCCTTCAGGAGAGGGGGCAACGTCAAGAGCACGACTGTTCGTCATTCACCCCCTCTCCCTTCAGGAGAGGGGGCCGGGGGGTGAGGCTACGCGTTCGGAGAACCACGTACATCGCGTGAAGGGCGCAGCCTCGGTAGGCACAGTGCGGTTCGCGAGGCAGCAGCGGCGAGAGGCCACGCCGACCGAAGATGCCCTGTGGCAGGCCTTGCGGAAGCGCGGTCTGGGTGTGAGGTTCCGTCGGCAGCACGGGATCGAGGGGTTCGTCCTGGACTTCTACTGCGAGCAGGCGGCCTTGGCCATCGAGATCGACGGCGCCCATCACAGCGAGCGCGGCGAGTACGACGAATGGCGGACGCAGGGCCTTTCGCGCCACGGAATCCGGGTGGAGCGCGTTCGAGTGGGAGACGTAGAGACGGATCTTCAGGGGGTTGTACGTCGGATTGCGGGGTGGATTGCCGAACAGCTCGGTGACGCCCCCCCCCCCGGCCCCCTCTCCTGAAGGGAGAGGGGGGGAACGTCAAGAGCACGACCGTTCGTCATTCACCCCCTCTCCCTTCAGGAGAGGGGGCCGGGGGGTGAGGCGTCACACACACGCCCCCTCTATCAGCACAGGCACGTATCATCCCGCCTCGGCGGGAATCGGAAGGTGAGACCATGACTGTAGGGCTGCTGACGGCGCCGTTTGGTGGAGAGCCGCTGGCGAACGTGATCAGCTTCGCTTCGGAAGCGGGGTTTGACGCGCTGGAGATATCCGCCGGACCGGGCTCCAACCATGTTGACACGACTAAGCTGGGGAAGGCCGAAGCCAAGGCCATCCGGGCGGCGGTCGACGCGGCGGGTCTGGAGATCTCGAGCCTGGCCTGCTACGCCAACGTCACGGGGCCGACGCCGGAGGCGGCGAAGGCCGGTCAGGACGCGCTGAAGGGCACCGTGAAGGCCGCGCAGCTCTTGGGCGTGGACGTCGTGTGTTGTGGCGCGGGCCAGCCGCCCCCGGGGATGTCTCGCGAGCAGGCGATCCGTGAACTTGCCAGACCCTTCTACAGCAAGCTCTGCAAGGACGCGGAGAAGAGCGGTATCAAGCTCGGTCTGGAGAACTGGTTCGCGACCAACATCATGAACCTCGACCAGTTTGCCCTCATGTTTGCCGAGGTGCCGAACGCGAACTTCGGCCTGAACTTCGACCCCTCGCACCTCTACTGGCAGGATATCTGCTATCTCGTCGCGGTCGAGGAGTTCGCGTGCCGCATCTTCCACACGCACGCCAAGGACACCGAAGTCCGCCGGCACGTCAAGGCGCGCATCGGCAACCAGACGATGGGCTGGTGGCGATACGTGATCCCCGGCTATGGCGACATCGACTGGGGCGTCTACATCGCCCGGCTGCGGCGGGTCGGGTATAACGGTGTCCTCAGCATCGAGCACGAGGACAGTGCTCTCGGCCGCGAGGAGGGCTTCATCAAGGGCCTCGCGCACCTGAAGCAGTTTGCCTGACGACAGGTGACCTTGAACGGCTAAGAGCCTATCCTGAGACCCGAGGTGGGTCGTTGGAGCTGTCCAAGCCTCAGCCTGCAGGGCCGAGGCGCATGGACTGTCCGCTGTTCGCGGTGGGGTCTTGGGATAGGCTCTAGGGCGGCAACGGAGGCACGCCATGGCGAATCGCATCCGCATCACGGCCGGCTCGGTCACCGCCGAAGCCGAGCTGCTCGACAACGA
>VGFB01000290.1 GCA_016869015.1 Armatimonadota bacterium | reverse complement strand
GCAGGTAGTACTTGGTCGTGATCTGGTAGAGGCTGGTGCCCTCGCCGGCGAACTTGATCTTGACCTGGTTCTCGCCCTCGCGCACGTGGGGCTTGAGGCTGATGAAGTGCACCACGTCCGCGTTCTGCTCATCGATGGCCAGGCCCTTGACCTGCTCGCCGTTGCACAGCACGGTGATCTCGGCGTTGACCTTCTGCGTGCTGCCCTTCTGGGCGTCCAGCAGCGCCCCCAGGGCCAGCACGGTCGCCTGCGTCGAGTACCAGGTGCCGTTGGGGTCCTTGCTCGCGATGAGGTAGTTGAGCACCTCCGTGGCTTCGCCCGGGTGCGTGCCCGAGTGGATGAGCCCCCAGACCGCCAGCCCCGTCGCCTCCAGATCCGCCGACTGCCCCGAGCTGTGCGTGATGCCGGTGATCTCCGACTCCCACCACATCTTCCCGTCGGCGCGCTTCGCCAGCTTGATCAGTCGGTCGAGCTGGTCCTGCGTCGCCGCCTCGTCGGGGGCGTTCGCCACCAGGGCGTTGCAGACCAGCGCCAACGTGTAGGCGTCCTTGGCCTCACCCGCGTGCTGCTTGATGTATGCAACGGCCTTGGTCAGTCGGGGGTCCTCCGGCGTCGCCCGCCGGATCGCCCACGCGATGTAGGCTGTGGGCAAGAGGTTCGAGTTCTGGATGCGTCCCCAGCTCTCCTCGTGCAGGTACGCCTCGTCGGGCTTCCAGCTGCCGTTGTCCTGCTGCTGGCTGAAGAGCCACTCGGCGGTCCGCGCGATCAGCGCCTCATCCACCTCGTAGACCCGGCTCATGTCGCCGAACTCCATCAGCCCGTAGGCCGTCAGGATCTGGTTCGCGGGCGCCTCGCCGAACCACGAGAACCCGCCGCCCTGCACCTCGTAGGAGACCAGCCGCTGATAGCCCGTGTTGATGAAGCCCTCGGCCTTCATCCGAATCTCGGGCGTGACCTGTCCCGTGGTCTTCATGTAGTCGAGCACGAGGATGTTCGGGTAGGTTGCCGAGGAGGTCTGCTCGAAGCAGCCGAAGGGCATCTGGAGCACGGAGTCGAGCCCCTCGACCGCCTGGCTGAAGATCCCGGAGTAGATCTTGACCAGGATGTCCGACGCGCCGTCGATCGCCTCGGCGGGAATGCTCACCGTCTGCGTCGCGTCCGCGTCGAGCCGGTCGTTCACGGTCGTCAGGGTCTCCTCCCCATCGGGCCGCACCTCAATGCGCCGCTCGATGGCATCGCTCAGCTTCGAGCCGTAGGCGTGAACCGTCAGCGGGTGGTCGCCGATCGCCTTCGCGGTGATCGTGAAGTACACCGCCGCCTCGTCCTTCGCGCCGATGTCCAGCGTGCGCTTCGCGTCCCCCTCGAGGCTGAACCAGTCCGCCTCCGTCAGCTCCAGGCGCACCGACTGCGGCTGGTCGAGGTGGTTGAAGACCATGACGGGGATGCTGATGCGGTCGTTGCGGGTCAGGGAGACCGGCAAGTCCAGATCGACGAAGAAGTCCTGGAAACAGCGCAGTCCGCTGGTGGTAGACCCGAGTTGCCCGGCGGCCGAGTTGGCCATCGCGGTCATGCGCCAGGTGGTGATGCTGTCGGCCATCGTCAGGGCGAGGGTCGCGCGGCCTTCGCCATCGGTGATGAGGGAGGGCTCGCTGAACATCGTCTCGGGGAAGAACTTGCGGACCCGCACCGGCTCGGCGCCGCCACCCGGAGCCCCCGCCTCGCCCTTGGGGCCGGCCGACTCGGCCGCCATGTCCATCGCCATCGCCGGTCGGGGCATCCCCTCCTCGGCGCGCATCATGACCATCGGCCCGCCGCCCATGCCCCCGGCGAAGCCCCCGCGGCCCCACCCGCCGCCGATCTCGTCGATGGCGTCGCCCCAGGTGCCGGGCCACGCTGTCGCGAGGAAGAGGTCATCCTCCGTGTTCGGCCGGGCGTCCGGCCCGATCGCCTGCACGATCAGCATCCAGGCATCCTGCTCGCCATCCCCCTGCACGGGGAACAGGAAGGGCTGGTCCCACTGGTCCGCCACATCCTGGCTCTTCAGCAGCCCCGCGTCCAACAGCGGCTTGGCCCCCAGCTTCTGCTGGAACATCCGGCCCTCGTGCCGCTCGCCGTACCGCTGCAGGGCCTGCTGGATGCGCTCCAGTTTCGGTTGCAGCTCCTTCGCCCAGCCCTCCTTCAGCAGGTTGACCCGGTCGGCGTAGGTGTTCACGCTGTAGCCGGGGGCGTCCGGCATCTCCGCCCCGGCCATCAGCACCTTCGCGGCTCGCTCGCGGCGTTCCATGAACGGGCGGTCGCCCGGGTCCCCGGCGATGATGACGAGCATCTCAAACTCGTGGATCTCAACCCGCGGCTTCATCAGCTCTTGCTCGAGGTAGAAGTAGACCTTCTCCATCCCCGGCTTCAGCTCTTGCAGCGCAAACACGCTCTCATCCACCACGTTGATCCCCAGCGCCGCAGCCACGGGTCGCCCGTTGGCGTCCTGCACGGCGAACTTGACGGTCGCGTCCTCTCCGGGGCGGTAGGTGTCCCGATCCGCCTCCACCGAGATCGACAGGTCGGCGGCCGGGTCCACGAACAACGGCGCCGTATCGCGCACGATATCCCCGGTGCTCAGGATGCGGTAGGCGCTGAGCCAGATCGAGCCCGTCAGGTCGGCCGTCAGCCGCACGTCCACGGTCGCCCGACCGTCCGCGGCCTCGGCGGCCTGGGTCAGCATCGTCTGCCGGTCCTTCACCACGTCCACATACACCGCGCCGCGGCCCTTGTCCGAGGAGAGCACGGTGGCGCGGATGGTGTCGCCCACCTTCGCCAGGCGCTTGTCGGGCCGCAACAGCAGGCCGCTCGGCACATAGTCGGCTTCGAGAGCGATGGAGCGCTCCGCGCGCTCGCCGGCATCGGTGCGGGCCTCGAAGCCGACCGTCACGTCGGCGGTCTTCGGCTCGATGGCGAACTCGGTGAGGCCCAGGTCATCGGACCGCTTCTCGCCGGCCGTCGCCTGCGCCGGCTCGCCCGCGTCCTTGAGCCCCGTCATCCACACGGTGCAGGGCGCCGGGGAGCCGTCGGGGTAGGTGGTGCTCACATACAGGAGGTTCTCGACGCCCGGGACGACCTTGCCGGACTCGGCGATGACCTGGATGTTGATCGGGTCCTGCGAGACGACCCGGGTCGCGGTCACGCTCTCCGCGTGCTTCGCCTTGCTGACTACCTTCACGTCGAACTGCAGCAGCGCGTTGCCCTCCTCCAGGGGCTGGCCGACGAACGAGGCGGGCAGCTGAGTCTCGAACTTGTACGTCCCGTTGTCGTCCGTGGTGCCGTGGAGGGTCGTCAGCTCGGTGTACTCCACATCGAAGGTCTTCACCGAGACCTCGACCTCCGCCCCGCGCACCGGCACGCCGTAGAAGTAATCGGCCTGCACCGTGCCCTCGACCGTCTCCCTCGGCAGGTAGTACTGCTTCTGTGTGCTGACCTCCACATCGAACTTCGGGAGGACATACCGCTCGACCGTAACCGTTTTCTGGGCTTCCTGGCTTCCCAACAGGCACCTGATCTCATACCGCCCCATGTTGACCTCGTCGGCCAGCACGAAGTCGGTGGCGACGATGCCGTAGTCGTTCGTCCGCAGCGGGCGCTTCAGGACCTTGTTGCCCTTGGCGTCGCGGACCTCGATGACCGCCTCCGCGTCCGCCACGGCCCTCAGCGAGGGCTGCCGCAGAGCCAGGGCGCGGATGTGCATGGTCTGGTTGGGCTGGTAGATCGGCTTGTCGGTGGTGAGGAGGATCTGAGCGCGGCGGACCAGCCGCACGCGCTGGACCGTCTCATCCGAGCCTGCCGCCGACCGCCCCGCGACCAGCAGGTCGTAGTCCCCGGGTTCCAGCTCCGGCACGTCGAACCGCGCCTCGGTAGTGCCCAGCGCATCGGTGCGAGATCGGGCCAGCGTGTCGTACTCGTTCTTGTCGGCCGGGCTCAGGCGGACCGTCACCCGCCCGCCCTCGATGGGCTCGCCCGTGCGGTGGTCGGTCAGGACGACTCGCACGGCCGCCGGCGCGCCCACGAGCAGTTCGCCCTGCCCGACGACCTGCACCCCGATGGGGTTGATCTCCGGACGCGCAGCCGGGGCCGCGCCGGAGGGGTCCTGAGATCCCATCACCGTGACCACGGCGACGGCCGCGAACAGCGCGCCAACAACGCGCAGATAGGTCGGAAAGCTGCTTCTCACTTCAATCGCCTCCTGAGCTTGGGCTCCACCGGGGTTCATCACGGCGGGGGGGCCGCACCGAATGCCTGACGGTCAAGAGAACGCCCTCTTCCCCACTCCGGCCTTCTGAGGCGCCGCCTGCCGTTGAGGGAGCCCCTCGTCGAATGGCTGACGGTCTGTGAGACGCACCCTCAGTGCGTCCGGTTTACTTGGCAGGGCGCGCCCTCGCCGACCTGCAGAGCGACGGCCCAGAAGGCCTTCTGCCCCCTTCCTGCGAATGGGCGCGGAGACCCTGACCGCCGCCCGTCTGGAGGGCCTGCGATGAGCCAGCTCAGCCCGGCCAACGAGCCGCTCCTGAAGCGCTACCCCGGCAACCCGATCATCCACCGGAACGCGACCCCGACCTCCAACAGCATCATGAACAGCAGCGTGATCCGCTTCGGGGAGGGGTATCGGGGCGTCTTCCGCGTGGACAACCAGTGCCGCGACATGACGCTGCACACGGGCCGCAGCGACGACGGCCTCGCGTGGGAGATCGAGCCCGACCCGATCCGGTGGCACTGCGCGAAGCCCGAGATCGCCGCGTTCGAGTACGGCTATGACCCGCGCATCGTGCACCTGGACGGGCGGTACTACGTCACCTGGTGTCACGGGTATCACGGCCCGGCGATCGGGTTGGGGGTTACGGACGACTTCGAACGCTTCGAGCTGCTCGAGATCATCCTGCCGCCGTGCAACCGCAACGCCGTCCTCTTCCCGCGCCGGATCAACGGCGAGTACGTGATGCTCCATCGGCCCAGCGACATGGGCCATACTCCCTATGGCGACATCTATCTGTGCCACTCACCCGACCTGATTCACTGGGGCAGGCACCGGTTCGTGATGGGCCGCCGCGGCGGCTGGGAGAGCACGAAGATCGGCGCCGGGCCGGTCCCCATCGAGACCCCGGAGGGCTGGGTCCTGATCTACCACGGGGTGCTGACGTCCTGCAACGGCTACAACTACTTCGCCGGCGCGGCCATTCTGGACCTCGACGAGCCCTGGAAGGTGCTGCACCGCTCGCGGCGCTACATCCTGGCGCCCACGGAGCTGTACGAGTGCGTGGGCGACACGCCCAACGTCGTCTTCCCCGTCGCCGCCGTGCATGATGCCGCCACCGACGAACTCCGCGTCTACTACGGCGCCGCCGATACCTGCATCGGCCTCGCGACCACGACCCTCGCGGAACTGGTGCAGTTCGTGAAGGACAACGCGTGAGGTCCGCGAACAAGGGCGCCTGGCAGCACCCTACTCCACGGAGGCACACCGCCAGCATGCGACGCGGCCTGGACTACCATATCCATACGTTCTACCAGAAGTGCGGCAATGCGACGCTGACGGTGGACAGCATCATCCGGCGAGCGCAAGGGCTTGGACTGACCTCCATCGCCATCACCGACCACCTGAACCACCGCGATCAGCTCCCCAACTTCCGGCACATCCGGCGCGACATCGAGGCGGTCGCGACGCCCGTTGAGGTGTGGTTCGGCTGCGAGTTGAACTTCGACGCCTGCGACGGGAACTGGGCCTACGAT
>VGFB01000289.1 GCA_016869015.1 Armatimonadota bacterium | reverse complement strand
CTGCGGCTCGCGCGGTACCCCGGGCCGCAGTCGGCGACTACCCCAGACACCGCTTCACCCCCGCCACGATGTCCGTCGGCTGCGGGATGACGAACCTCTCCATCGGTTCCGAGTAGGGGATCGGGACGAACGGCGCGGCGACGCGCACCGGGGGGCGCTTCAGCAGGTCGAGGCCCCGCTCGACGACCTGCGTTACGATCTCCGCGCCGAAGCCCGCGAACTCCACCGCCTCATGGGCCACGATCAAGCGCCCCGTCCTCCCGACGGAAGCCAGGATCGTCGCCATGTCGAGCGGCTGCAGCGTTCGGGGGTCGATCACCTCCACGTCGATCCCCTCGCCCGCAAGGGTCTCGGCCGCCTCCAGCGCATGGGTCAGGGTCTTCGACCAGGAGACCACGGTCGCGTCCTTCCCGGAGCGCTTCACCTCGGCGACCCCGAGGGGGATGACCTCCTCCGCCACGGGGACCTCGCCCTTGAAGGTGTAGTGTGCCTTGTGCTCGAGGAACACCACCGGGTTGTCATCGCGGATCGCGGCCTTCAGCAGCCCGCGCGCGTCGCGCGGCAGCCCCGGCGCGGCGACCTTCAGCCCGGGGATGTGCGCGAACCAGGCCTCGAGGCTCTGGGAGTGCTGCGCCGCGTAGCCCGCGCCCCCGCCGCCCGGCGAGCGGAACACCACCGGCAAGCGGAACTGCTCGCCGCTCATGTAGCGCCACTTCGCGGCGTTGTTCACAATCGCATCCGAGGCGTGGGCCAGGAAGTCCACGTACATGATCTCGGCCACCGGTCGGTAGCCCGCCAGCGCCGCGCCGACGGCGACGCCGGCGATGGCCATCTCCGAGATCGGCGTGTCCCGCACGCGGTCCTCGCCGAACTCCTTCTGCAGGCCCACGGTCGCCCCGTAGACGCCGCCGTAGTAGCCGACGTCCTCGCCGAAGAGGAGCACGCGCTCGTCGCGCTTCAGCTCCTCCCGAAGCGCGGTTCGGATGGCCTGGGCGTAGGTGATGTTCCGCAGCTTGCCCTCCGCCATGCTACTCGCCTCCTTCCGCGTAGACGCCCGTCAGCGCGTCTTCCGGCGCGGGCCAGGGCTCGGCCAGGGCGGCCTCGAAGGCCGCGTCGACCTCCGCGCGGATGCGGTCCCGATACTCGATGGTCGTGGGAATCGGCACCGTGTGATCGTCGATCATCTCGAACTCGAGGATGTGGATCGGGTCCCGCTGCCGGAACTCCTCCAGCGCCTCCTCCTGGGTGCGGTAGGTCTGCTTATCGGACGTGTGATGCCCCTCGAACCGGTACGTGTCGAAGACCAGAAACGAGGGGAACGACCGCTCGCGCGTCGCCTCGGCCGCACTGCTCACGGCGTCGTAGACCTCCATGACCCGCATCCCGTTCACGCGCCGGCCGGGGATGCCATAGGCCTCGGCGCGCCGCTCGAGGTCCTGCAGGGCGCTCGACTTGTCCAGCGGCACGCTGATGGCGTAGAGGTTGTTCTCGCACAGGAACAGCACCGGCAGCGACCAGAGTGCCGCGAGGTTCGCGGCCTCGTGGAAGGCGCCGGTGTTGAGCGCGCCCTCGCCCAGGAAGGCCGCCGCCACCCGGCCGTTGCCCTCGAGTTTGGCCGCCAGCGCCAGCCCGGCCGCCATCGGCGTGTTGGAGCCCACCACCGGGTTCTCCCCGATGAAGTTCAGGCTCGCGTCGGCGAGGTGCATCGAGCCGCCCTTGCCCCGATCGTAGCCTGTCCTGCGCCCCATGATCTCGGCGAACATGCGCTGGAGGTCCAACCCCTTGGCGATCGCGTGACCGTGACCCCGGTGCGTGCTGATGACGTAGTCCTCGGCCTGCAACGCGTGTACGGCGCCGACCGCCACCGCTTCCTGCCCGATCGCCAGGTGCGAGCTGCCGCGGAACAGCCTCTGCGGGTAGAGCACGTCCCGCACCTGCTCCTCGAAGAAGCGGATCCGCAGCATGTCCTCGTAGAAGTGGAGCAACCGCTCCCGGTCCTTCACGGCCATGTCAATCACCCCTGATCGCCGGCGCTCCGCCCGGGCTTCTCACTGCCCAAACGCCTTGGCCCGCATCATTCACGGCCTCGGATGTGCGTTCGCTCAGCAAGGCCCTGACGAGCCGTGCGGAGTCCGGAACTCGCCCGAGGACGCCGCCGGACCTGGAACGCACTGTGACCGCTCGCTCTCCACGCCCGAAGGGCGGCTATGTGCCGGGGAGGGGCGCTCGTCGTTTGAGCGCGCCTCCCCGGCGCAGATTCGGGGTCTGGGGCCCGTGGCCCCAGCGGGGCTTGGGGCAGAGCCCCAAGAGCTCATGAGTAACCCGGGTTAGGCGGTCGGGTCGTTCGCGCCAGGGAGTTCGCGAGCAAGGGGCCGAGCCCCTCGGCGACGAACTCGAAGTCTGTGGGCAGCATGACCTCAGCGGGGAAGGTGAACCTGCGATGAAGTGCGTGGCTCTAGGCGACCGGCGCGCGTGGTTGGTGGACGCTCCCGACCCGACGCCGGAGGGTGAGTGGGTCGTCGTGAAGCTGCACGCCTCCCCGATCTGCGGCAGCGACATGCACGGCTACCACGCCGGGGGCGAGCACTTTGGCGGCGGGCACGAGGGGGTGGGGGAGGTGGTCGCGGTCGACACGGCCCATCGCCTGCGGGTGGGCGACCGGGTGCTCGTGCATCCGGCTAGCGGGTGCGGCGAGTGCTGGCGTTGTCGGAGCGGCTCGTACATCCACTGCCGCAACATGCCGCCGGGCAGCGGCGGTCACTTTGCCCAGTACGTGCGCAAGCAGGAGTGGCTCTGCCCGAAGCTCCCCGAGGACATCTCCTACGACCTCGCCTCGCTGATGGGCTGCGCGCTCTCACCGGCGTACCAGGCTCTGGTGCGGATGGAGGTGAGCGCCTTCCACACGGTGCTGATCACGGGCCTCGGCCCGGTGGGGCTCGGAGCGGTCGCGCTTGCCAAGTTCATGGGCGCCGAGGTGATTGCGGTCGATCCGGAGCCGTGGCGTCGCGAGCGGGCCCGGCAGATGGGGGCTGAGGAGGCCCTCGATCCGCTGGCGACGGACGTGCTGGCCTTCCTCCGTGAACGCACCTCCGGTGAGGGTGTGCATCGAGCCCTCGACGCCTCGGGGAAGCCGGACGCCGAGCGGCTGTGCATCGACGCCGTGCGGGCGCTGGGCAAAGTGGCGTTCATCGGGGAGAACCCGGGCACGATCGAGTACGGTCCCAGCAACGACGGAATCCGACGGGGGATCGAGATCATCGCCGCGTGGCACCAGAACCTCAGCTCGGTCGACGACCTGGTCACCTTCCTGCGCCGGTTCCCGCACGCCGGCCTGCTGATCAGCCACACCTTCGGTTTCTTGCAGGTCGATCAGGCCTTTGCCACCTTCGCCGGCCGGCAGTCGGCGAAGGTGGTCTTGCACCCGTGGCAGTAGCCGAACCGTCGTCGCCGCCGCCGCGCGGTCGGGCGGAGGTCTCACTCGTCAGGCGGGATCTCCACGTCCGGGAATGAAGCGGAGGAGGTGACGAAGCCCCACGTCGCCTTGCGGTCCGGTCCGAAGGACGCCCATCCGGCCGCGCCGTGCCCGGCCACGAAGATCAGTCGCATCCTCCCCTCCGAGTCGAGGAACCGCACGTCCGCCTCCCCGCCCTCATTCACGGAGAGCATCAGCCCGGGGCGGCTGCTCTGGTCGAAGAAGATGGCCCGTGGATGGCCCCCCTCAGTGCTGGTGTAGAGGTTGATCCTCCGGCGTCGCTCCTGGTCGCGCAGGGTGAACTCGTTGGCGATGACCTGCTCGTACTCCAGTTGAAACACCTGGGCAGGCGGTGGTCGGGTGGAGGAACCGGAGGGCAGGACCACGACGCCGGCAGGGGGGGCGGGGAGCTGCCCGTCGGCGGCCGGCTCCGGTTGGGGCAGGCCCGCCGGCGCCGACCAGGCGTATCGGCCGTTGGGGTGGTAGATGGCGAGGATCGGAGCCTCCTCATCGAGGGCCGCGAGGAGGCTGGTTGCCCCCCACTCCGGTGCGAGCGCCAGATTCGGCGCCCCGCCGTCCGTCACGCCCAGGCTACCCCGCCAGCGGTCCCAGGGGTCCCACAGGTGAACGGCGGGGGAGCCCTCAACCTCCCCGAGGGAGGCTTGAGCCACGCCGTCGCCATCGGTCAGCCAGAAGGCGTGGGCCTGGACATGGGCTTCATTCAGGTTCACGATGAGCGGCTGGCCGGCCTGGGCCGAGAGACTCGGGGTCTGGCGGACGAGGCTGCTCATCAGCGCACCGGCCAGAGCGGCGACAACGACAGCCACCAACAGTGCGGTGGATCGCGTTCGGCTCATCGGGCTCACCTCCTTGCGTCCGGCCGTCAGGGTTGCAGGAGAGGGTCGGTAGACCAGGCCACCTTCCCGTCCTCGGTCAGCACCTCGATCTTCGACAGCAAGCCGTCGCCCACGATGCGAGGTCCCCGCTCGGGCGGGGGCACGCCGATGTGGATCCGTGTTTCCGGTGTGATGCGGAGTTCGGTGCAGGGCTGGTAGAGTCGAACGGCAGCCTTCCCGTCCGGGTAGCAGACCTGCAGGAAGGGGGCGCCGTCGGTTGCGACGGCGAACACGATCCGCTTCGTGCGGTTCTCATCGAGCATCGCGAACTCCGGCACGCCGCCCTCGGCGAAGGCCAAGTGGGTCTTCACCCGGTTCTCAAGGTCGATCAGGTAGAAGCCCTTGGCGGTGACGACGTAGCTCTCGGCGTGAGCCGGTCGGCCCGTCAGGTGTCCCTCCGCCCAGAACCCGGCCGCAAACCCGGTAGCCGCCAGAGCGGCGACAACTGCGGCAAACCAGTGCGTTCGCATGGTCTGGCCTCCCTTTCTCACGGCGCCATCGTGTACTCCCGCCGGGCGAGCGTCTCCCCGCCCCTGGTCACCGTTACGCTGTAGTTGCCGGGTGGGAAGCCGCCGGCCCGGGTAGTGCTCCAACAGAACCAGGCGCTCCCGTTCCCGCCGACGTTCTGGCGGGAGGTCGCGCGCTCGCCGACATCCGACTGCCACTGAACGACCAGCTCGGTGTTGTCGGGCAGGGCCGTGTACTCCAGGTACGCGCATAGCTTCCCCGCGCCGTGGAAGGTCGTGGCCGCGCCGACCGGGCGGTTGTCGACAATGTCCGAGCAGACGACCAGGTCGCCAGTGTTCCCGCCGCCCGGCGAGGCGTCGATTGCGCGGCCAACCGCCTCCATGATCTTCGCGGGCAGCTCCTCGGCCGTCTCGGTCGTCACCACCTGGCCCCGACAGCCGTCGGCGATCGCCTGGAAGGAGCTCAACGTCGCGGGGTCGACCACCCCGCCGTTCGCTACGGCGATGGGGTAGATGTCGGCAGGATCGACCTCCAACGCCCGGCGCTTCACATCCTCGAGCTTCACCGGATCGCTGGAGTTCGGCGGCGCATCGCCGATGAGCACGATCAGCTTCTGCACGCCGGTCCGCCACTGGCTGTTGACCGCGGTCATCAGGCCGGTGTACACGGCCTCCGGCGTGTCGCCGCCCCCGCCGACGGTGACGGTCTCGATGGAGCGCTGGAGCTCAGCAGTGTTGGTGGTGAACGCCCACTCGCGAATGACCTGGGTCTCGGTGTGGTCGGTGAACACCACCAGCCGCACGCGCAGGTCGTCGCACTTGCTCTTCAGGTCGGCCATGAGCCGCTCGGTGCTCTTGCGGACGGCGTCCATCTCCTCGCCCATGCTGGACGTTCCGTCGATGCAGAAGACCAGGTCGATCGCGCGGGCCTGGCTGCCGCGCTT
>VGFB01000288.1 GCA_016869015.1 Armatimonadota bacterium | reverse complement strand
GCCGAAGTTGAGGTCTGGATTGATCCTCCCCAGATCGCTGCTGGCAATTGCGGTCGGCTGAACTGGCGCGTTCGCAACGCTTCGCGTGTCCGGCTGGGCAGCACCGACGTCGGTGCTGAGGGCTCCTACGAATTCTGCCTGTGCGACGAGGAAGCGTACACCCTGACCGTGACAAACCTGGACGGGACCGAGCAACGGCGGCGAGTGACGATTCCGGTGACCGGCGAGTGTGTGACGCCGATGCCCCCTCCGGACAATTCGGCCCCCGCCGCTCCCGGGCTCGCCGCTCCGTCCGACGGCCTGAGCATCGCCTGCAAGTCCTCCCAGAACCTGGTGTGGCTGCCGGTGGACGACCCCTCGGGCATCGCGCAGTATCACCTGCAGGTGCAACGCCACTCCGGCGACAACAACTGGCAAGACATCCCTGGCAGCGCCTTCACGGGAATCGTCGACAAGCAGAAGAGCGTCAGCGTCGAATGCGGTTGGTACTACCGGTGGCGTGGGCGCGCCGTGGACGGTGCGGGCAACCTTGGCCCGTGGTCGGGTTGGTGGGACTTCATCATCACGCTTGGCTGAGGAGGCCTCCATGAAGAAGAGAGGCTGTATCCTCTGGGGTGCGGCCGCGGGCCTCTTGGCCCTGGTTGCCCTTTGCCTTGCAGCGGCCACGTTGGTGTACATGCAGGCGCGCAACCGTGCCCTGGAATCCCAACCGTTGGTGCTAATCCACTTTCCCGGGAATCATGAGCAGGTGCGCGTCGGTGAAGGGGTCGTCGTGCATGCCTCGGCTCGATCCAAGAGCGGCATCAGCCGAGTCGAACTGTGGGC
Organism: Armatimonadota bacterium; assembly: GCA_016869015.1. Lineage (GTDB taxonomy): Bacteria > Armatimonadota > Zipacnadia > Zipacnadales > VGFC01 > VGFC01. The sequence goes on along the minus strand of VGFB01000288.1, from coordinate 4,958 downwards.
TGATGGTGAGCTGCTGACGGTCCGCGACCATCCGGAGATCGGCCCCGCCTCCCCTCTGGTCCTGACGGGACGTTGGCAGACCGACTCTCGCGGAAGCCACGTGCTGCTGGTGCGCGCCATAAGCGCTGATGGCGCGGAGGGTCAGGCGACCGTCTCGGTCGAGGCCATCGGCGAGGTGGAACCCGCTCTGGGCGGTCACCTCGTGGCGGAGGGTGAGACCATCGAGTCGATCGCCGCGCAGTACGGCGTCGACCCGGAGGAGCTGGAAGCCCTCAATCCCGACTTGGATCCAGGCGGCCTGGCGCCCGGCTACGAACTGATGGTGCCGGGAGGCGACCTCGCGGCCGAGGAACCCACCGCCGGGGAGGACATCGGTGATCCGGCGCCGACCGCCGGGGACGAACCCGTCGCAGACGGCCGCGCGCCGGGTGGGCCGGCGGATGTGGCGGAAGACATGGGGGTGCCCGAGGATTGGATCCGCCATGCCCGCCTGGCCGGCCAACCGGTCAGCCTGAGAGTCGAAGCTCTGAGCCTGCAGACGGACGCAGACTACGAGGGCCTGCACTGCTACATTGGCCTGGCGGGAAATCCACCGCGCTGGTATCCCGACCTGGATGGCGATCAAGCGACCGACGAATCGTTCGCGCCCCTGGGCGGTGGAAGGTGGGACGCAGCCGAGCAGCTGGCCGGAGAGCAGGCCCTGATCCTCACCAGGTCTGACGGCCAACCGCTCTCGCTCGACGCCGCCTGCGTCGGCATTCGCGGCTCGGGCACCGATGCCGTCGAGCTGGGGCGGCTGGTGCTGGAGATCCCCCACGAAGAGTGGGACGGGGTCACGCGGCGGTCCCCCGAGGCGAGCGGTGAGGGGAGTTTCAGTCTCGAGTACCGCGTCGCCCCGGCCGACGAGCGTCCCCACGGTATCCCGCTATGGCTCGATCCATCCATGACTGCGCCAACCGATCTGCAGCTCCAGCCCCGTAGGCTCGGCCTGCATTGGGTGTACCGCCCGAGGGGGGACGAGGAACCCATCGACGGTTTCCGCATCTACCTGAACGGGATGGTTCTATGGGTGGAGCCGCCTAACTCCCGAAGCACCGACCTGCCGCCTGAATGGCTCTATCCACCCTGCGGCGAGTCCTTCGTGTTCACCGTCACGGCCTTCCGCCAGGGCTTCCCGGACGGGCCCGAATCGATGCCCGCGGCGCCGGTGATCATCGAGGCGGATCCTGAGCGGTGCCGCCCGAGATGGATCGTCACCTTCCTCACGCTGACCACCTACAATCTCGGCGGAGATGGGCTCTACGAAGATCGCTCGGGAGATGTGGGCCCGGCCTACGGCTTCTTCTATGCCAATGACCAGCAGGCCAGCTTCGATGGACGGAACGAAACCTGGGGTGGCCTCGGCCTGGACCACAACAGCGAGTATGGAGTCGACGAGCTCACGGACAGTGCCACCTGGGCAGGCAGCGGGCCTGCTCAGTTCCAGGTCGAACTCGTCGATGGCGAGATGTTAACCCTCGGCTTCCACATCGATGAAGAGAACACGGGTCGGTGCCACGACTCGGATGATCCGGGCTGTGACGACCTCGTGTGCGAGGGGGATGTGACGTTCCTTCCCTCCTTGGCTGCGAGTGAGGGCACCATCGACGCCAGAGCCGGCGAGGGAAACTGCGCAGTGTCGTACACCCTCGTCCCCGTGGTGGGCAGCCCCTCCGTGGAGTCCGGCGGCGGCGTTCCGTTGCCGTGGCTGACGGTTGAGGACCTGGCGGTCGGAGAGGCCAGTCAGGTGCGCATCCATGTGCGCAACATCGGGGTGGCCGGGTGGGCCTCGCGCGATCTCAAGGTTGAGCTGCTCCGGCCCACGGCCGAATCGATCGCCGTGGACACCTGGGAGGACTTCTCCCTGGGACCGGGCGAAACGGCCATCCTGGAGAGCCCACTGTTGGTCGCCGATGGGCCTGTCTGCATCCTTCTGGATCCGGACCGCGAGGTCGCTCAAGAGCTCGATACGCTTGAGGATCGTGGGGTTCACTCCCGCGGGCCGGTGTGCATGGATCTCCCCGACTTGGTGATTCTGGGTGTGGAGTACGACTGGGAGGCGGGCCGGGGGATCGTCACGGTGCAGAACCAGGGCGAAGGTACGTTGGACGAACGTACGGTGGAGCTCAACCTCCATCCCAATGGCGGAGGGCTTGCCGCCCCGCCTGCCGAGCATCCTGGCATCACGCTTGCGCCCCGGGAGACCGCCGTCCTCACCATGACGGCGCCTGGGGGTGTCCACTCCACGTGGTTTGACGGATACGAGGTGACTGTGGATCCAGGCAACGAAATCCTGGAGTCCGATGACGTGAACAACTCGTTCACTGTGCCGGCGGGAAACCACCTGGAGCTCGAGGTGGGGGGCTTCCAGACGCCTTACCCCGCCCGGAACCTGACGGAGTTCCGCATTTTGGTCTCGGCTGATTCTGCCGGGAGCCGCCCTCTCGCCGATTGGACTATCCAGACCGACGAGGTCGACCCCTCCTCCTGCGACCGGCACATGGGCTGCAAGTGGACCTTCAGCGGCGATGAGTATGAAACCAAGTTCGATATCGCCGGTGAGGAGGTTCTGCGGATCACGGTCTATGCGAATCTGGAGCGCCGCATGCAGGATGACCTGGGGCATACCTTCACCTGGATGGCGGCTCAGTGGGATTACACGGCCCAGGACAACTGGGGAGCCGGGGGCGAAGACGCCAGGAACGGGTGCACCTTGATCACGGAGGGGCCGGGAGTACACCGTTGGGTCCTCGGCCGCTACTGGGACTATGGCGTCACCGATGAAGATCAGCCCTGGTCCGTCACCTTCTTTCTATGCGAGGATAGCGGCGGCGGCTAGGAGCCTCGAGAGGGAGTCGGGAATAGGCGAACCGGAGCAGATCCGCATTGTCTCAGTCTCCGGGGAAGCTGTGCCGCCAGCTGCTATGCAGATCCACGGATTGGTGCAAGCTGAGGGTGGCTGCGTAGGGCGCTGAGGTGCAGCCAGGGAAGCCCTGGTCCCCACCTCCCATGTCCCGAAGCCCCTGGGAGACCGACAAACGTGTCCACGTGGTGCTGGCGAACGCTGCTCGCACGCGAAGCCTGGGGATTCCCTGTCCACCCGAGCCGCCTCGGTTGACGTTTTCAAACACATCTCCTAAACTGAAATCGTGCTCGCCAAGGTCCACTCCTGCGCCATTGTGGGGCTGGAGGGGGCAATCGTGGAAGTGGAAGTGGACACTTCGCGCGGGCTCCCCTCCTTCATTATTGTGGGTCTGCCTGACGCCGCGGTTCAGGAGAGCCGCGAGCGCGTGCAGGCGGCGGTGAAGAACGCCGGCCTGACGTTCCCGCGCGGGCGCCTGACCGTCAACCTGGCGCCGGCGGCGCTGCGCAAGGAAGGCCCGGCCTACGATCTGCCGATCGCCCTCGGCGCCCTGGCCGCCTCCGGACAGGTTCGTCCCGAGAGCCTGGAGAAGACCGTCTCGCTGGGCGAGCTGTCGCTGGACGGATCGGTGCGGCACGTGCGCGGCGTGCTGCCCATGGCGGCGCTGGCGAAGCAGGAGGGGTTTGGGCGCGTCTTCGTACCGGTGGAGGACGCCGGCGAAGCGGCCCTCGTGCCGGGGATGGAGGTCATCCCGGTGTCGTCGCTGACGGCGCTGGTCAATCACCTCTCGGGCGTCGTGCCGATCGCCCGCGCCACGGCCGCCACGCGCAAACCAGGTTCCGCCGCCGAGGGCGCGCCCGACTTCCGGGAGGTGAAAGGCCAGGAGCACGTCAAGCGCGCCCTGGAGGTGGCGGCCGCCGGCGGGCACAACGTGCTGATGGCCGGGCCGCCGGGCGCGGGCAAGACGCTGCTGGCGCGCGCCCTGCCGTCGATCCTGCCGGCCATGACGATCGACGAGGCGCTGGACGTGACGCGCATCTACTCGGTGGCCGACCTGCTGCCGTCGGACACGCCGCTGATCGAGACGCGCCCCTTCCGCTCCCCCCATCACACGATCTCGCACGCCGGGCTGGTCGGCGGCGGCAACTGGCCTCGCCCGGGTGAGATCTCGCTAGCGCATCGCGGCGTGCTGTTCCTCGACGAGCTGCCCGAGTTCGGCATGCGCGTCTTGGACGTCCTGCGCCAGCCGATGGAGGACAAGCGCGTGACGATCAGCCGGGCGAGGGGCTCGCTCTCCTTCCCGGCCAACTTCATGCTGGTCGGAGCCATGAATCCATGCCCGTGCGGCTACTTCGGCGACCCGCTGCGGGCGTGCACGTGCTCGGCCTCCACCGTCACCCGCTACCAGCACCGCATCTCCGGCCCGCTCCTCGACCGCATCGACATCCACGCCGAGGTGCCGCGGGTCGAGTTCGAGAAGCTGTCGGACCAGCGGCTGGGTGAGCCTTCGGCGGCGATCCGCGAGCGAGTGGAGGCCGCCCGGCGGCGGCAGCGCGAGCGGCTCAGCGCCGTCGGTCTGACCTGCAACGCCGACATGGGCGTGGCGGAGGTGCGGCAGTTCTGCACTCTGGAGGATGCCGGGCGGGCTCTGGTGCGGCAGGCCATGGCGCAGCTGCAGCTCTCGGCGCGGGCGTTTCATCGTATCCTCAAGCTGGCGCGCACGATCGCCGACCTGGAGGGCGCTCAAACCCTCGCCCCACGGCACCTGGCCGAGGCACTGCAGTACCGGCCCCGCCGCTGGGCATGAAGGAAGGGGACCGATGACCCCGACCGAGTCCATCTCTCTGCCTATGCCGCGCAAGACCGGATCAAGGTCGCTGGAGGAAACGCTGTCGGGTCGCCGCTCGGTGCGGTCATTCTCCAAGCGACCGATACCGATTGAGGCCATCGGGCAACTCCTGTGGGCGGGGCAGGGCGTGACGGCTGAGGGCGGCTTGCGTACCGCTCCTTCGGCCGGGGCGCTGTTCGGGCTTGAGACCTACGTCGCCTGCGCCGA
>VGFB01000287.1 GCA_016869015.1 Armatimonadota bacterium | reverse complement strand
CCGACCACGTACTGCGCCGACGGTCCGACCGCCAGCGTCAGCGCGCCGCCCTCGGTCCGCACCTGCCGCTCGCGGCCCACCACATCCACCACCTGCACGCTCCGCAGGTCGGTCGACAGCCGCGCTTCCACCGGCTCGTCGGCCCAGAGCACCACGACCGGCCCGGTGCCGCTGTCGAAGGCGTAGGCTTGCACGGAGGGGGGCTCGACGGCAAGCCGGCCCAAGTACCGCCCCTCGCCCAGGACCCGCGCGGCCGTCGCGATGGCGAGGAGACCGGGGCGCGGCGCGCCGTCCTTGTGCAGGGCCCCGAACTGCACGCCGCGCTCGGGGTAGAAGGGCAGCACGAAGAAGAAGTGCTTATCTACCCCCGCGGCCAGGGAGATGGCGAAGGAGCGAGGCACGAACTCGGCCTGCACGCGCTCCTGCTCGGGGGTGAGGGTCTCGCCGTCCTCGGCGACGAGGCGGATGCCGGCCTCGGTCAGCCAGATCGGGCGGTCGGGGATGGCGTACTCGCGGGTGAGGCCAACCCAGAGGTCGAGGTTGTCCACGTACTGGCCGAGGGGCGCGTAGGTGTGGAAGTTGAAGATGTCGGTGTACTCGCCGATCCCCGACTCGAAGACACTGTCGCTGAAGCCCGACCGCCCGCGACAGAAGGAGCACGACAGCACGGGCGCCTCGGGGTTGCCGGCCTTGAAGCCAAGATACGCGGCCTTCTGCAGGCCGGCGTACTTGTCGCCGAGCTGATCGAAGAAGTCGATATCCGGCTCGTTCCACGGCTCCCACGCGAGGATCCTGCCCCGGAAGTGCGCCGCGGCGGCCTTGGTGAAGCGGTAGACCTCGCGCAAGTCATCCGGGCAGCGCGTGTCCTTCCCCGGGTGCGTCCAGGCCGGGGAATCGTGGAAGATCTGATACTCGCGCACCCCCTGCGCCTGCAGCACATCGGCGACCGTCTCATACTGAGCCCAGTCCAGCTTTCCCGGCTCCGGGTTCACCTGTCCCCAGCTCAGCCGCTCCCGCATCCAGCCGATCCCGGCGCGGCGCAGCAGCCGCGCGACCGGCTCCCACTGCGCCTCCGAGCAGAGCCAGGCCGTCGCGCCATCGACCACGAGCGGCCCGTCGGGAGGCGGCTCATCCGGGCGCGCCGGCACGACGCCGAAGGGCGCGACGCCCTGCGTGTCCCCGACCTGCCACTGGAGCTCGTAGTAGCCCGGGCCGAGGGCCGGCAGCGTGACGCGGTCGCCCGCGATCTCGCCTCGCCAGACCTCCCGTCCGTCGTAGTCCCGAACGGAGGCGGGAACGGTCGGAAGCTCGGCGCCGGCGCGCGTGAAGACGAGAGGTTCCCCCACCATGAAGACACTGCAGGGCGCCTCGGCGATGAGCTTCACGGGGGCCTCCTGGGTGCGGCCGGTGGGATGCGTCAGGGCCAGCGCGAGAGCGAGACAGAGCATCGCAGTCCTCCGAGGGCAGTCGGGCGGGCAGTTCGGGGTGAGGGAGAGCGGGACCTCGTGGGCGGAGGACCAACTGTGGAGCGGAGGGAATGAAGCCCGCCAACGCTGCGACGCCTCCAGGGAGCCGCCGGTGACACCGAAAGAGCGCGTGCTGACTGCGCTTCGCCACGAGGAGCCCGACCGCGTGCCGCTGGGCGAGTTCGCGATCGATTACGCGGTGATCGAGAAGATCCTGGGCCGCAAGTCGTACTTGCGCGGGAAGCGGCAGCTGATCGAGGCGATGTGGGAGGGGCGGCGGGACGAGGCGGTCGAGTCGATGCAGCGGGACAGCGTCGAGTTGACGCTGGAGCTCGGGTTGGACATGGTGCGCGTGGACCTCGTCCCGGACAAAGACCGCGAGTTCCCTCGCCCGAGGCGCATCGACGACGAGACGTGGGAGGATGAGTGGGGCGCCGTCTACCGCTTCAGCGAGCTGACGCACGATGTGATGCTCCTGAAGGCGCCGGACAAGACCCCGCCGCCTTACGAGGACCCGGCCGAGGTGCGGGAGGGCCTGCGCATCCCGACGGCCTCCGAGCTTGAGGTGGTCGACTACGTGCTGGAGAAGCTCGGCGATACGCACTTCATCTGGACCAGCCCGGGCACATGGGCGCCGGGGCTGCCCTTCCCTTCGGCGCTGTGGGTCGAGCCGTGGATCATGGCCCTCGTCGAGGACCCGCAGGGCGTGCGCCAGAGCCACCTGCGGGCCGCCGGCCACGTCGGACGCGCGGCGCGGTTCTGGCGAGAGAAGGGGATCGACGGTTTGTGCGGCGGAGAGGATCTGGGGTTCAACTCCGGCCCCTTCATGAGCCCGAAGCAGTTCCGCGACCTGTTCCTCCCCGGCTACCAGGCGCAGGCGCAGGCCGCGCACGAGGCGGGCCTCCCGCTGATGTTCCACTCGTGCGGGAACCTGACGGCGATCTGGGACGGGCTCGCGGAGACGGGCTTCGATGCCTACCAGGCGATCCAGCCCGAGGAGGACCTCGCCGAGCTGAAGCGCCGCCACGGGCAGGATCTCGGCTTGTGGGGCGGAGTGTCGTGCCACAACCTTGTTGTGAAGCCGCCTGACGAGATCCGCGAGGAGACGAAGTGGGCGTGCGAGACGTGCATGCCCGGGGGAGGGTTCATCCTGGGGTCGAGCCACTCCATCGGCGTCGGGGTGCCGCCCGAGAACTTCCGCGCGATGTGCGAGACCGCGCGCGAGTATGGGAGGTACTCGACATGAGGCTGATCGGGCTGATGCCCGCGGTGATGCTGAGCGCGGCGCAAGCCGATTTCGTCGACTGGAGGACGACGATCCCGATCACGCACCTGCGCGCGTCGGAGGCCCTGAAGCCCTTCGATGCGCAGATGACCTCGTTCATGGCCGCACGCAACATCCCGGGCGGGGCGCTGGCGGTCAGCCGGAATGGGAAGCTCGTCCTCGCGGCCGGCTACGGGTACGCGGACGTCGAGGCGCAGGAGACCGTCTCCCCCACCTCCCTCTTCCGCATCGCCAGCCTCTCCAAACCGATCACGGGCGTCGCAATCATGCGGCTCATGGAGCTCTACCCGGACCGCGTCTCACTGGGTACACCGGCGTTCTCGCTGGTGCAGATCCAAGCCGATGCGGCCGGCGACCCGCGCCTGAGCCAGGTCACGGTGGGGCAGCTGCTCTACCACACCGGGGGCTGGGACCGAGGCAGGTCGTTTGACCCGATGGGTCGGCCAAGGCAGATCTCCGAGGCGCTCGGCATCCCCTCACCCCCCGGGCCGCGCGACATCATCCGGTACATGCTTGGCCAGCCCCTCGAGTTCGCCCCGGGCGCAGAGCACGCGTACTCGAACTTCGGGTACTGCGTGCTGGGGCGGATCATCGAGGATGTGTCCGGCAGACCTTACGAGCAGTTCGTGAAGGACGAGGTTCTCGGCCCCCTGAGCATCACGACGATGAGGATCGGTCGGTCGCTGCGCGAGAACCTCGCGCCAGGGGAGGTGTGCTACTACGACCCTCGCAACGGGCGCAGCGTCTGGCCCGCGAGCGGCGCCGAGGAAGGGTCGCTGGCCTACGAAGCCCTCGCCATTGAGCCGATGGACTCCCACGGCGGCTGGATCGCCTCGGCAGTCGACCTGGTGAAGTTCGCGTGCGCCTTCGATGGCGCGGAGCACTGCCCGATCCTGACGCCCGAGTCGGTCGCCGTGATGTTCGCGCGGCCGGAGGGTCCGGCGGGCTACGAGGCCGACGGCGCACCCCAGGCCGCCTACTACGCGGGTGGGTGGTCCGTGCGGCCGACCGGCGACGGCAGGGCGAACCACTGGCACGCGGGAGGCCTGCCCGGGACGAGCACCCTCCTCGTTCGGCGCAGCGACGGGCTGAACTGGGCGGTGCTGTTCAACCAAGGCCTGGATGACTCAGGCCTCGAGTACGGCGACATCGACCCGGCCCTGCACCGCGCCGCGAACGCGGTCAATGACTGGCCGGACTGGGACCTATGGGAGGCCACATGAGCGAGACTCTCAGACAACGACTCCTGGAAGAGATGCAGGGGCTGAAGACGGTCGATTGCCACTCCCACACGATGCTGCGGCGGGACTACGAGCAGCTGCCCGAGCGCAGCCTGTTCACCATGTGGTCCTACTTCGACCGCGAGCTTGGGGCGATGACCGGAAAGGGCGCCGGGGAGCTCTTCGCCGGGATCCCCGACGAGGAGCGCTGGGCGAGGCTCAGACCGTTGCTCGGCCGCGCGCGCAACGTCTCCTACTGGAGACATCACGTGGTGGTGTACCGCGAGCTGTTCGGGCTGGAGGGTGGGGAGCTGAGCGACGCCAACTGGGCGCAGGTGAACGACAGCATCCGAGAGCGCACCGCGCAGCCCGGCTGGTATGACCACGTGACCGAGGAGCTCTGCGGGCTGCAGACGCAGGTCCGGAACGTGCCGTGGTTCGAGGACTGGGAGCCGGAGTACTTCACCTGCACGCTGCGGATGGAAGAGGCGCTGGAGCAGACGAACCGCCCGAACCGCGAGCGGCTGGAGCAGCATCTGAACGTCGAGATCGGCGACCTCGCAAGCCTGAGAGCGGCGCTGGCGGACCTGATCGAGGGGTACCGTTGGGAGGGATCGGTCGGCATCAAGCTTGCGCACGCGTACCGACGGACCCTGCATTCGGAGCCCGTGCCGGAGGCGGACGCAGCGGCGCTGTTCGCGAGGGCGGTCGCCGGTGAGGAACTCACCTGGCCCGAACGCAAGGCGGTGGAGGACCACATCATCTTCTTCCTCGCCGAGTGCTGCGCGGAGATGAACCAGGTCTTCCAGATCCACACCGGAGTACAGGGGAACTGGGGCTGGGTGCCGGACTCCGACCCGCTGCACCTCCTCCCCCTGCTTCACGCGTTCAAGCAGGTGAAGTTCGACCTCTTCCACGCGGGCTATCCGTATAGCCGCGAGCTGGGGATGCTGGCGAAGCACGCCCCGAACGTCTGGCTGAACATGGCGTGGATGTACGTGGTCACCATGGAGGGCAGCCGCCAGGCCCTCAAGGAGTGGATCGACCTCGTGCCGGGCGACCGACTGCTCGGCTTCGGGTCTGATGTCGGCTGGCCCGAGTTCATCTACGGGCACCTGATCATGGCGCGCTCGTGCCTCGCCGATGTGCTGGCGGAGAAGGTGGAGCGCGACTTCCTCAGCGAGGAGGGGGCGGTAGGCCTCGTGCACCAGATGCTACGGGAGAACGCCATCGCGCTCTATGGCCTGCGCGACCAGGGAGTCGCAGGATGATCGCCACGTTGGCCGTCGGCCTGATGGCACAAGCCGGGGCGAGCGCGGAGGGGAGGTCGATCAGCCTTTCCGACTTCGAGGCCGGCATCGCCGGGTGGGTGACTAACGATGCGGTGAAGCACGCCGGCAAGTCGCAAGACACGCCGCTGGTGTCGATCGCGCCATCCCCAGGCGGACGCGCGGGGTCCCAGTGCCTGGAGGTCGCGTTCCATCCGGGCGAGGGCTGGGCGGGAGCGTACATCCTCCTGGGCTCGGTGGCCGACGCGCTGGCGGAGGCGCGGGTGGATGAATTCGCCTTGTGGATGAAGGGCGACGGGCAGGCAAAGGAGGTCAAGCTCGACCTGCAGGCGTGGACGGACCAGGGCGTGCCGACGTTCTTCGGTGTGCCGGTCTCCTTGAAGGACACGGAGTGGCACGAGGTCGTGATCCCGCTGGCGGAGTTCCAGGCGAGCAACCCGCAGGAGGCCTTGCGCCTGCCTTCGCTGCACGCCTTCCAGATCGACAGCTCGGGGGAGATCGGTCCGGCGAAGCTCTGGATCGATGACCTC
>VGFB01000286.1 GCA_016869015.1 Armatimonadota bacterium | reverse complement strand
CAGCTCCCGCGTGCCGTGCTCGATCTCGTCATGGCGCCACTGCAGTTCCAGCGCAGGATTCAGGCGCGCGAGGTTGCCGTTGAGCGTGCCGACGAGGACGCTCGGTTCGCCGTTCCCCTCCAGGTCACCCACCAGCACGTTGCTCACCCGCGGTTGCCGGACGCTGCTGCGGCCGACGCGCAGAGGGTAGTCGATGTGCAGCTCTCTGAGCCTCTGCCCGGCGGCGTTCAGGACATACAGGTTCTCGTCGTCTGAGGCGACGAGGATCTCGGGCCCCTCGCCGTAGAGCACGTTTCCCGGCCAATCGAGGTCGGCGACCCATGTATCGTTGACGGTCCCCTGAGCGCCGAACTCCCAGAGCGGCTTGCCGGAGGCGTCCAGGCAGACGACCTTCACCCCGGCCGCAACGACCACGGCCCCCGGCTGAACCGCCGACGCATCCCGGATGACCTTCACGGCGCCTTCGGCCAGCGGCGGCGTCTCCCACGCCAGGCGGGTTGTGGCGCGCGTGAACGTCCCCGGAGGGACGCCACCGGGCATGGGCGCGAAGGTCTCGCGGGCGAGACCGGCGAGAGTGTCGCGGACCGCCCGCTCGAGAGCAGGGAAGGCCTCATTCGGGAACAGCAGCGCGGCCATCCCCCCCGCTGAGGGGGTCACGGTGCCGGCCGCGAGGTCGATCTCAAGGGAGACGGGCGCCGCCGCGTTCCACGTTGGGCCCAGTCGCGTACAGCCGACCAGCCGGATCGCCGTCGGCGTCACCATGAACAGCCGCGCATCGGTCGCGAGGGCCTCGGGCTCCCGCAAGCCCCCCACACCGACCAGCGCCTCGGGGCCATCGGGCCCGAGGATCAGCGCCGCCGAAGGGCTGACAGGGCGCAGGTCCAGGCCCTCCGGGGCGTCGCTGGTGTCGTCGTACAGCAGGTTGACCGCGCTCAGCGTCCCGCCCGCCGCCAGGCGCGCCGAGGACCGCTGCCACAGCTTGCGGATCTTCAGGCCCACGTTGCTCTCGCGGTCCACGAACGTGGCCGCCGCCCGTCCGTCGCCGATGAGGTGGAAGTCCTGCGTCGGGCCGAGGTCGATCTCGTCGGGCGCGAACTCCGGGGCGCTCTCGGCCTGCACCTCCGCCGCGAGGTTTCCCTGGGTATCGTGGAACGTCACCCGGTCCAGCAGCACGCCAGGGTTCTCGCGCAGGGAGATCGTGATCCGGTGCCGCCCGCCCTTGGTGAGGGTGATGTTGGGGGTCGGCGTGTCCTTCGTGTGCGCGTCGCTGCTCGGGCCGAAGGCCCCGATGGGGATGTGGAACGCGACCTTCTCGCCCGCATCGATCCGGACCCAAAAAGAGTCGGTACCGGTGTCCAGCCCGTGCGCCCAGGTCGTCATCACATACTCCCCGGCCGGCAGCTCCAGGGGGAAGTCGAGCTGGGACTCCTGCTGCGTGAGGCGCACGGCGCTCTCCACGTCAGGGGCGGGGTTCGCGACGGTCTGAAGACCGAAGCTACCCACGCGCGGTCCCCGCCAGCGGGAGGTCGTGAACACCCGCCCCTCCTTGAGCCTCTGCTCCCCCTCCCGCAGCGTCTTCCAAACGACGTCCATCGTGTAGTCGCCCGGTTCCCGCGCCTCGATCTCGTCGATGACCGCGAACCAGCGGCCTCGGTTCCAGAACAGGCTGCGTCGCCAGTCCGTCCCGTTGTAGTCGACCAGCGCCGTCTGCGTGAGGGCCGCGTCGGCAAAGACGCCCCGTCCCAGCAGCGCGGCGCAGGGCGGGGGCAACTGGTCGCAGCGCCCATCCCGCAACACGCTCACCATGTTGTGCTCGGTGGTGTTCCGGACGAGGTAGTCGCCGTCGATCAGCCAGTCCTGCCCACGCGCGTAGAGCTTGATGATCGCGTTGGCGTCCCAGTGCAGATGCTTGCCGCGGGAGTAGCCGTCGAGCAGCAGGTACTGGCCCTCGGGCTCGAGGCTCTCACGGAAGGCGATCTTGTCGAAGGCCTGCTCGAGGGGCACGTTCGGCGGCGCCGGGCCTTCGTCGTAATAGCCCTTGTCGAGCGTGTAGCGGTAGATCTCCTCGTGCAGGGGAACAACCGTTACCCCGGCCCACTCCTGCCACGGCTGGGGCTCGACGCGCTGGTGGTACGGGTTGGGCCACTTCCCGCCCTGGCTGATGCGGTTCAGTCGCCACAGGAAGCGCGGGTCCTGGTAGTACCAGAAGGCGATGGGCAGGCCGTTGAGTTCATAGCCCGGCGAGGTCACGTAGCCGGAATCCCCAAGGCCGGGCAGCACGCCGCGCGGGTCGGCGAGGGTACTCAGGTACTCGGCATACGCACGCACGTGGCCGCGCTCGAACCAGGTGAAGTCGTGCTCGGCCAGGGTGTACTCGATCTCGTGGTGCGGGACAATGGTGAGGTAGCTGTCGGCATCGCATTGGGGCTTCCAGCAGTTCAGCTGCCCGGTGAAGGCGCCGCGAACCTCCCCCATCATCATCGCCATGCGCTCGGGATCGACGGCCGGGTAGGCGTGCTGGAAGTAGCGAGCCAGCCAGTAGATGCCCAGCAGCGGGAAGGTCGTGTGGTTCCAGATGATCGTGTCGTTGTCGGCCAGACCGCCCCACCCCGACGTGTGCCGGGGCAGGCTGTAGAGGCAGACCAGCAGCGTCCGAGCGATGGTCAGCCGATCCTCATCGGTGAAGACCGGCGAGGCCTCGAGGGCAGCCCACAAGCTGCCGATCTGGTTGGAGGTCGTTTCTTCGGGCCACGTCACCTCCCGCCGCGGGTCCTCGCGGTACCGCGCCCAGCAGGCCAGCAGCGCGCGCCTGGCGGCCTCGGCGTAAGCGTCATCGCCGGTCTTGAGGTACTGCTCGGCGAAGCGGTTGAACTCCACGAACTCGCCCACCAGCTCCTGGGACTTCAGAGCCTCCCGCTGCGGGTCGGCGAGGGGCTTCGCGTTGCTGACCAGCTGCGTCCAGGGCAGGGCGACATGAGCCGGGTCCGCCGCCCGCGCTTCGAGCCTCTCGATCAGCGCGCGTGCGCCCGCCTGCGCCCCGGCGCCGTCGTCACAGCCTACGACAACGGCGCAGGAGCCCTCGGGGAAGAGGTGCGGGTCGGCGACGGTGCGCAGGGCGTAGGCGCCCGGCCCCGGGAAGAGCGCATCCTCGAAGGCGCGGCGGTTGAAGTTCAGGTGAGCAGCCACCGGGTTGTCGTTCAGGTTGCCGATCGCGATGATGGTCGGCGCGAGAGCTGCCAGGTCGAGCAGCGGGTGGTCCTTCCAGCCGCGCAGCTCCGGGCCGGGTGGCGGCACGAGGACGACCTTCGGCGCCGGGGTGGCCCAGCGGCCGACGGCGTCGACAAGAGCCCGCGCGGCCTCGCGGTACCCCGGCGCATCCGGGGCGACGATGGCGGCGACGGACTTGCCGCCCGTGACGACCGGCCACGAACGCCGCACCTCGCGCGGGGCCTGCGGCCCGTCGGTGGACCACGCGGCAAGCGGTAGCATGTCTCCGAACTCCTTCGGGTCGGCATGCCGCAAGCTGGCGTCATCCAGCAGCGTGTCGCTGGTCCAGAAGTGCATCGTGTACAGGTACAGGCGCACCGACTCTGCGCCCGGAGGCGCCTCGGCGAACGTGCGGACCTGATGCCACTGCCCGTCGATGGGCGGAGCGATGTAGGTGGGGAAGGACCGGTTCCCCGGCAGGAAGGTCAGCTGCAGGATGACGGCCTGGTCGTGGTTGCGCGCCGCAGCCTTCGCCCAGACGGAGGCAATCAGTTGCTCCCCCGGCTTCACCGGCACGTCCTGCTGCACGCCGACCGCCCAGCGGCCGTCGCGCTCGTTGGGCCCGGTGTCCAGGAGGCGGACGCTGTGGGCGCCGCCGTGCGCATCTTGTGCGGGCTCGAGCAGGCTCTCGGGCACGCTGCCGCCATAGCGCTGCCACCCGAGGGGAACGCCGGTCGCGCTGGACTCCTCGAAGCCGGGGTTCTGTAGCAGCTCCTGAGCCTTCGCCCCGGGGAGCGCCAGGAGGCTCAGCCCGAGCGCCACCAGGTGATGCAGTCCCATGCCGCCCTCCCGCTATCGTGCATCGAGCGCGAAGTCATCCAGCCATAGCGTCCCCGTGCCCGGCGCGAGACCGCAGAAGAGGGTCACTCGTCGGGCGGTCTGGGGTACGGTGACGGCTGCGCTGACCTGCTGCCAGTCGAATGCCCCGCGCAGCACCGCGCCGCCCGTGACGTCGATGCGCTCCCGGTGTTGTCCGGTGGCGTCGGTGAACTCCAGAAACGCCGCTAGCGCCGTGTCGCCTTGGGGTTCCAGGGCGTTGCCGCGTGCCCAGAAGCTGACATCGAGCGTGTCCCCCGGGCGTGCGGGAAGGCTGGGGCTGCGGAAGCCCAGGCCCTCGGCCGGAATGCGCTCGGGCTCGAAGCCGTTGACCTCGAGGCAGCGGTTCCCCGAGCGGGCGATGCCCGGGTCGCCGCGCAAGGTGAGCGTCCCGCCCGCCCCGCCGTAGGCGAAGGTATCGACGCCCCCCGGTAGGCCCGTGTAGGCCGCGTAAACGAACCGCCGCTCGACCCCGTCGCCCGTGCTCGCGCGCCAGAAGTAGGGCAGCAGATTCACGCCGGCGGGGTCCTCGAACTCACAGCCCAGGTTGCCGATCATCATCAGGCGCTCGCTTGGGTCCGTCGCCTCGGGCACGCGGAAGGTCACAACACCAAGGCCCACATCCGCGGGCTGCGCGTCGAGCACTTCGCCGTGCAGCTCGTGGCCCGTTTCCGCCTGCAGTTCCTCGAGGGTGGCGAACTTACGCCCCTTCTCGCCGTCGGCGAAGAGCGCCCCCTCGCGCGGCTGGTAGGTGTTGTAGTCGGCGAAGTTCGGGTGCTCGATCTGCAGGCGCAGGGAGGGCTCGGCATCGCGAACGAGATTGTGCGCGAAGACATGGTCGACAGTGGGGTACGGCTCCGCGCCGCCCAGACGGCCAGGCCGCTGGAGCGCGGAGACTGGATGTAGTTGCGCAGGTACAGCCCGCGCTGGGACTGGCGGCAGGTGATGCCGTGACCGTCGCGGTGGCTGGTGTTGAAGTAGACCTGCGTATCGCCCATCCCGAACTCGACGTAGATGCCGGCCTCCTTGTTGTGGGCGCAGGCGTTGCCCAGGTACATCACCCGCACGATGTTGATGTCGCCCCACAGCGCCCAGCCGTCCCAGCCGTTGATCGTCTCCGGGTTGCCGGCCTCCAGCACCACGTTGTGGGCGAAGAGACTGTCGCTCGCCGAGTTCATCTTCACGCTGCCCATCCACCACCCCTGATGCCACGGGTTCAGTGTGCAGCGGATCACGAGGTTGTCCTCGATGCGAGTGTGCGTGGGGCGGTCCTGCAGGAAGATGCCGTTGCCCAGCGCGCCGATGACGGTGTTGCGCCGGATGACCACCCCGCGCCGGTCCCAACCGGAGGCGACGATCCCGGCCGCGCAGTCCGTGACCAGGCAGTCCTGGACAGTCGTGTCATCGCCGCCGACCACAATGGCGGTCGATGCGTAGCGGTGAACCCGCAGACCGCCAATCCGCCAGTTCGCCCCGAGCACGAAGGCGTGTGGCCGCGTGGGCACCTCGACGACGTGGTCCTCAGCCGGATTGCCCTCGCCAAGGTTCAGCAGCAGGCGCTTGCCCTTCGCATCGAACTGCCAGAGGCCCGCCTCCGCGTCGGTCAGCGTGCCGAGCTTCCACTCGAAGTCGGCGACCTTGTCGAGCTTCATGTAGATCGGCTTCCCGTCCACGAACACCTGGCCCGGATCGCGCTCCAGCGGGATCGAGTA
>VGFB01000285.1 GCA_016869015.1 Armatimonadota bacterium | reverse complement strand
GACCCCGACTTCACCTGGGAGCGGACCGACAAGGCCGAGGCCCTTCGAGAGGCGGCCGGGCTCTAAGGACCGGCTTGCGTGAAGCCCTCCGACGGCGCGTTCGTCAACGTGATCGTGGACCAGCCCGGTCGCGGGCTCTCGCGCGCCTTCTCCTACCTCCCGCCGTCGTCCGCGCCCGACCGGGTGCAGGTGGGCAGCTACGTGCTCGTGCCGTTTGGCCCGCGGCGGATGCCGGGATTCGTCGTGGGCTTCTCGGCGGAGGCTCCGCCCGTCCAGGCCCGGCGGATCATCGGCCTCCTGGTTGATGAGCCGCTCTTCACGGAGCGTCAGCTCGGGCAGGCGCAGTGGCTCGCCGAGGAGTACCAGTGCTCCCTCGGCGACGCCTTGCGCTGCTACCTGCCGCCCGGAAGCACGCGGAATGTGCGCCGTCGGGTGCTGCTGACCGCCGCGGTCGATCCCGCGGCGGTCCTGGCCGAGATCGGTCGGCGCGCGCCTGCGCAGCGAGCCGTGCTCGAGGCGCTGCGGGCGGCGGGGGGCGAGTTGTCTCTCGAAGCGCTCACCGACGCCCTCGGGGCTGAGCCCGCCTCGGCCCTGCGGGCCCTCTCGGAGCGCGGCGTGGTGGAGGTCCGGCGTGAGCTCGCGCCGCCGTCGGCTTCCATCAAGACCCGGCGCGTTGCCGAGCTCGCCGTGCCCCCCGAGACCGCGGCCGCCGCGGCGGAGCTGCGGTCGTCAACGGCTCCTCGCCAGACCGAACTGCTGAGCGCGCTCGCCGCCGCAAGCGGGCCGGTCCCGGCGGCGGAGCTGAACGCCGGGGCTCTGGCCGCGCTCCAGCGCGATGGCCTGGTGACCGTGCGCGAGGAGGCCCTGCGGCGGGCGCCTCAGGAGGAGGGTCTGGGCGAGGAGGCCACCGAGGCGCGAACGCCGACTCTCGAGCAGGCGGAGGCTTTGGCGGCCGTGGCTGAGACGGTGGATGCAGGCGGAGGCGAGGTTCTGGTGCATGGCGTTACCGGGAGTGGCAAGACGGAGGTCTACCTGCAGGCCATCGCGCACGTGCGCGGCCGGGGTCGGTCGGCGATTGTGTTGGTCCCGGAGATCTCACTCACCCCGCAGCTGCTGGGGCGGTTCCGCGCGCGGTTCGGTGACGAGCTGGCCCTCTTGCACAGTGCCATCGGCGCCGGGGAGCGCTTCGACGAGTGGTGGCGGGTGCGGAATGGGGAGGCGCGCATCGTTGTCGGCGCCCGGTCGGCGGTCTTCGCGCCCGCCCCCGACCTCGGGCTGCTCATCATCGACGAGGAGCACGAGCGGGCCTACAAGCAGGACCGTCCGCCGCGCTACGATGCGCGCACGGTGGCGGCGGAGCGGTGTCGGCGGGAAGGCGCAGTCCTGCTGCTCGGCAGTGCCACGCCCTCGGTGGAGACCTACCATCGGTTCCGGGCGGGCGACGCCGGACGGAGGCTGGCCGAACTGCCGCGCCGGATCGACGACCGCCCGCTGCCGACGGTCGAACTGGTCGACATGCGGGAGGAGACGCGGCGCGGGCGGACGGGGACCTTCAGCGAGCGGCTGACGCAAGCCCTGGGGGACTGCCTCCTGGCGGAGACGCAGGCCATTCTCTTCCTGAACCGCCGGGGCTTCTCGACCTTCGTCATGTGCCGTGAGTGCGGGTTCTCGCTGCGCTGCCCGGACTGTGCGGTCTCGTTGACCTACCACTTCGGCAGCAAGCGGATGCTCTGCCATCACTGCGACCACGCGGAGCCGGTGCCGGACCTCTGCCCCTCCTGTGAGGGGCTCGAGATCGGCTTCCACGGGCTGGGCACGGAGCGTGTGGCCGATCAGGTCGAGCGGCACTTCCCGGAGGCGAGGGTCGTGCGCATGGACCGGGACACGACCGGGACGAAGGGCGCGCACGGCGACCTCCTGAGGCAGTTCGCGTCGGGTCGGGCGAACGTGCTGGTCGGCACGCAGATGATCGCAAAGGGCCTCGACCTGCCCAACGTGACGCTCGTCGGCGTGCTCAACGCCGATGTGGGGCTGAACCGCCCCGACTTCCGCGCTGCCGAGCATACCTTCCAGTTGCTCGCGCAGGTCGCCGGGCGGGCGGGTCGCGCGGGCAAGCCCGGACGCGTGATCGTGCAGACGTACAACCCTGAGAACTATGCGATCCGCTGGGCGAGCGAGCACGACTACGTGAGCTTCTACCACGAGGAACTCGCGCGTCGGCGCGAGGTCCGGGGCAGCCCGTACCCGCCCTTCGGGTTCCTCCTCGCCCTGCACCTCTCCGATGCGGACGAGGAGGCCGGGGCCGAGCGAGCGATGCACCTGGGCCATCGCCTGCGGGAGGCGGCGGCCGTGGAGGCCCTGGACATCACCATCGGCGGCCCGGCGCCGGCGCCGCTCAGCAAGTTGCGCGGACGATTCCGGTGGCTCACGGTCCTGCGCGGCCCCGATCGGGCCAGGCTGCGCGACCTGGCGGTGCGGGCGATCGAAGCCCGGCCCAAGTCCGAGCAGAGCGGCGTGTACCTGGACGTGGACCCGGTCGACATGATGTGAGGGAGACCATGGACGACGCGCCGGCGAGGGTGCGCAAGATCCTGCTATGCACGCACCCGATTCTGCGCAAGAAGGCGCAGACCGTGCAGCGGGCGGATCGGGCGCTTCGCCGCCTGTTGGATGAGATGGTGGACACGATGCAGGCCGCCCCCGGCCTGGGGCTTGCCGCGCCGCAGGTGGGCGAGGGCCTGCGATGCTGCGTGGTGGCCGTGCCGGAGGAGGGCGGGGCGCGCAAGCTCGTCAACCCTCGCATCGTGAAGCGTCAGGGGCGCGTGGTCGATCCCGAGGGCTGCCTCAGCCTCCCCACGCTTCAGGGGCTGGTGCCTCGCGCCCGGAAGATCACGGTCAAGGCCCTGGATGAGCGCATGCGGCCGGACTGCTTCGACGCTGAGGGACTGTACGCCCGGGCCATTCAGCACGAACTGGACCACCTCGACGGCATCCTCTTCACCGACCGCGTGCTGGACGGGGAACTGGCCTGGCAGGTGCCCGACGACACGGACGAGGACGGCTACCGCCTTGAGCCCGCGACCATCGAGGAGGTCATGGAGATCTTCGCCCGGCTGGCGAAGGAGCGGGGTGAAGAGACCTGACTCGGCCCCTGCGAGTCGCCTTCTTCGGCACCCCCGAGGTGGCCGTACCGTATCTGCGCGCTCTCGCGCAGGCCGGTCATGTGCTCTGTGTCGTGGTGACTCAGCCCGACCGCCCGGCCGGGCGCGGTCGCGAGTTGCGCACCAGCGCCGTCAGGCAGGACGCCGACCGTCTCGGGTTGCCGGTTCTCCAACCGGCGGCCTGCGGCGACCCCGCCTTCCGGGACAGCCTGCGCGTCACGGAGCCGGACGTCGCCGCCGTCGTCGCCTACGGGAACCTCCTGCCTCCGGGGGTGCTAGGCTGCCCGTCCCTCGGCTGCGTGAACGTGCACTACTCGCTCCTGCCGAAGCTGCGCGGCGCGGCGCCGGTGCAGCGGGCGCTGCTGGAAGGCTTGACGGAGACGGGCGTCACGGTCCAGTGGATGAGCCCGGAGCTGGACGCCGGCGACGTCATTGTGGCGCAGCCCGTGACGATCGGGCCGGATGACGATGCGGCGGCGCTGTTCGCTCGGCTGAACGAAGTGGGCCCGCGGCTCCTCGTGGAGGCGCTGCGGCTCATCGCCGCTGGATGCGCCCCGCGAGTGCCGCAGGACGAGACGCTGGTCACCTGGGCGCCCGGGCTGACGACCGAGGAGTGCCGCGTTGACTGGACGGAGGCCGCCGAGCGCGTCCGGAACCGCGTGCGGGCTTGCGCGCCGCGCCCTGGAGCCTACACGCTACGCGCCGGGCGGCGGCTGAAGATCCTGGGGGTCGCAGTCGTTGGCCCGACGTCAGGCACCCAAGAAGGACTGCCCGGAAGCCTTGCCGAAACTGCCTCAGACGGGTATCCTGTGGTATATGCAGGTTGTGGAGCGGTTGCGCTGGTTGCCGTGCAGCCCGAGGGCCGGCCGGTGATGTCCGGTCAGGCGTACGCGCGGGGGGCGCGGCTGTCGCCGGGAGAGAGGCTCGGCTGAGCAACGTGGCAGCGCCAATGCGTTCGCGCCGCAGCCGCTGCGGAGGCGACCGCCGATTGTGCGCGGCCGGGGGAAAGTGCCATGGACCCGCTGATCCAGACCAAGCTTGATGAAGCGACGCAAGCCCGCAATGCCCTCGACTACGACCGGGCCAAACCGCTCTATGAAGCGGTCTTGGCCGCCGAGCCTGACTCGGCGGCGGGCAAGCACGGTCTGGGCTTCGTCCTGATGATGGGCTACGGCGAGTTTGACGACGGCCTGCGACTGATGGAAGAAGCCGCGCAGCGGGCCCCCGACAGCCAGCGCATCATCCTCGACCTCGCCAAGTCGTACGCGATGCTGGGCGAGGATGAGAAGGTCAAGCCGCTGCTTGAGCGGGTCATCTCGCTGGGTGCCTCGACCCGAGAGGGCGAGGATGCACGGAACCAACTGCAGTACTACGCCTGACGCCGATGGAGCCGGCTACGCCGCACTCCCGTCGACCCCCCGAAGAGGCGCAGGAAAGAAGGTTGCTGCCGTGACTGGCAAGTTCCGGGCTGAGTTCGGCCCCGGTGGTGAGGTGGCGTGGGTCGAGCCGGAGACGCTGGTTGTCGAGGCCGCCGCCCTGGCGGGCATCGAGCTGCAGACGCCCTGCGGCGGGAAGGGCAAGTGCGGCCGGTGCAAGGTCATCGCCGCGTCGGCCGACGGTCTGACGCCCGCCGATGAGGTCGAGACGGCGACCCTGTCCCCCGAGGAGGTGGCTCGCGGCGTCCGTCTGGCCTGTCGCACCCGCATCACGGGGGAGACGCGCGTTGACATCCCCGCGGCCAGTCGTCTCGGCGGGGGGACCATCCTCGAATCCGGCCTCGTTGACGGCGTGGCCCCCGCGCCCAATGTCCGCCGCCTGTCCCTGCAGTTGCCCCAGCCCGCCCTCGCCGATCAGCGCGCCGATCTGCGACGCGTCCTCGCCGGAGCGGGCGTGGAGCTGGGCTGCTGCGAGGCCGACCTCGGGCTGCTGCGCGAACTGCCCGAGGTGTTGCGCGCCGCGGACTTCCGCCCGGCCGTTGCGCTGATCGGGAACCGGGTGGTCGATGTCCGTCCGGCGGACGCCCTCCCGCACGTCTACGGCTGCGCCATCGACATCGGCACCACCACGGTCGTGGCCTATGCCGTGGAGCTGGAATCGGGGCGCGTCGTCGGCACGGGCTCCGCGCCCAACCCGCAGGGGGCCCACGGCGCCGATGTCGTCTCCCGCGTCGAGTACGCCGATGCGGGCGCCGAGGCGCTGGCCGAGCTACACGAGGAAGCCGTCTTCGTCGTAAACCAGGTGATCGTTGAGGCGTGCCGCGAGGCGGGGATCGAGGCGGGCGACGTCTACGAAGTCACCGTGGTCGGAAACGCCTGCATGGCCCATCTCTTCCTCGGGCTCAGCCCGCACCACGTGGCGCGGGCTCCGTACATTCCCGTCATCGATCAGGCGCTGCGCCTCCCGGCTCGCGCTCTGGGGCTCGCGGTCAACCCCCGCGGTGAGGTGCACGTGCTGCCGAACATCGCCGGCTGGGTCGGGGCCGACACCGTGGGGGTGCTGCTCGCCACGCGCCTGGCGGAGAGCTCCGGCCCGACCCTCGCCATCGACATCGGCACCAACGGCGAGGTGATGCTCTGGTCCGGAGAGAAGACGTTGGTCTGCTCCACCGCCGCCGGACCGGCCTTCGAGGGGGCGCAGAT
>VGFB01000284.1 GCA_016869015.1 Armatimonadota bacterium | reverse complement strand
CATGCGGCTCTACGACGACCTGCGCCTCGCTCTCGAGCAGCTGCGGGAGGCTCAGGCCCAGGTCGTGCAGGCGGAGAAGCTCTCCGCCGTGGGGCGGGTGGTCTCCGGCGTCGCGCACGAGCTGAACAACCCCCTGATGGTCATCCTCGGCTACGCCGACCTCCTGCGGGACGGCGTCGAGGCGGACGAGACGCCCGAGCTCGCAGACCGCATCTACAAGCACGCCGAGCGCGCCGGACAGATCATCCAAGGGCTCCTGGCGTTCTCCCGCGGAGCGAACACGGTCCTGCGCCCGATGAACCTCGCCGAGGTCATTGGCGGCACCCTCGAGGCGACCTCCCGTCTGTGCAACGGCTCCATCGAGCTGAGGACCGAGCTGCCGGAGACCTTCCCCACGATCGCCGGCGATCCGGGGGCGCTACAGCAGGTCCTGACCAACATCATCGCCAACGCGTGTCAGGCCATGAGCGAGACCGGAGGAACGCTCACGCTGGCTGCGGAGGTCGGCGACGAGATCACCCTCCGAATCGCCGACACCGGCCCGGGCATCCCCGCGGCGGTCCTGCCGAGGGTGTTCGATCCCTTCTTCACCACGAAGGGCGTCGGCCACGGGACCGGGCTGGGCCTCAGCGTCTCCCACGGGATCATCAACGATCACGGCGGCTCCATCGCCGCCGACAACCTGCCCGCGGGCGGAGCCCAGTTCACGATCCGCCTCCCGATCCGCGAAGTCGAGCCGCCCGAGCCCGCCATCACCGAGGCCGCCCAGGACGCGCCCTGGTTGCAGCCCACCGGAGGAAGCTGACCATGCCCAATCACGACCCGGAACCGAAGATGGGCGCGCCGATTCTGGTCGTCGACGATGAGGATGACGTGCGGGAGGTCTTCCGACGGGCCCTGACCCGGAGGGGCTACCAGGTCGCCGAGTTCAGCAACGGGGCCGCCGCGGTGGCCGCGGCCGAGGAGCAGGAGTTCAAGCTGGCCTTCGTCGACATCGCCATGCCCGAGATGGATGGCGTGGAGGTGGTCGACCATCTGCGGCGCGTCTCCCCCGGCACGAACGTGGTGATGATCACCGCGTTCCTCGACGGCGCGCTGGCCGCCGACGAACGCGAGGACCGGGTCGAGAAGGCCCTCAGCCTCGGCGCCCGCGGCTGCCTCCGCAAACCCTTCGGCACGGACACGATCCTCAAGACTGCGGACTACTTCGCGCGGTAGTGGTGTGGCAGCCGAGAAGCCCGGGGGGTCGTGGATCGGCTCGCCAGAGCCGACCGAGTCACGACGGCGACGGCACGGCGACGGCGGACGGCAACGGCTACCACACCGGGGCCACCACGAGCCAGGCCAGCAGGCGGGACGCCCTGCGGTCCCAGGGAACGGCACGGCGGCGGAACGGCGACGGAGGCCTCACTCCCGGCCCCTCTCCTGAAGGGAGAGGGGGGAACGGCACGACGACGGCGCGGCACTACGGCTCGCAGACGACGCGGAAACCCGCGAAGGGGGCGTCGGAGAGCCACCACTTGCTCTTCGGGATCTGCGGGTCGGCCATCTGCCAGGAGGCCTTCCATAGGCGGCGAGCCGCCGGGTGCACGTCGGCGGCGTCCTCCTGGAACGAGCCGCCGCGCAAGGCCGGCTTCTGCTCCGGGGTCGCGCACCACTCCCCCACGTTCCCCAGCATGTCGTGGATCCCCCAGGCGTTCGGCTCGGCGCTCGCCGTCTGGTGGGTCTTCATCTCGGAGGTGTCGAAGTGCCAGGCGAGCTTGCCCAGCAGGCCGGTGTCCTCGAGGGGACCGGCGGGCAACTGCCCGGCGCGGCAGGCGAACTCCCACTCGGCTTCCGTGGGGAGGCGGTACTTCTTCCCGGTCTTGTGGCTCAGCCACTTGCAGTAGTTGAGGGCCGCGTGGGAGCTGAGATGCATGGCGGCGAAGCCCTGGTGGCCGAAGCCCAGATCGGGCGCGCCGTAGGGCTTGGAGGGGCGGGAGAGGCCGTCGGCGTCAACGGTCTCACTGCCGCTGCCCTGGGCGTCGTTGCCCCCGGCGTTCGGATCGTCGAGGCGCAGGAGGTAGACGTCGTACTCGTCCCAGGTGACCTCGGTCTTCCCGATCCAGAAGGGCTTGATCTCAACGGTGGTCGCCGCGCCCTCGGCGTTCGGGTCGGCGAACTCGTAAGCGCCGCCCGGCGTCGGGACCATGTCGAAGGTGACGAGCGTTCCTTCAAGGGATTCCGTGTAGGGCTGCAAGTCCTGCGCCGGGAGGCTGCGAACCGCCAACAACGCGCAAGCGACGGCAAGCCCAGCCAACGCCATCATCCGCCGGCGATCAACCATGACCATCTCGCGCAACATCAAACGGTCCTCCGTAGTCCTCGGAGTGTGCGTGACTGTCGGGCTTGGAGGCCCGACCCACGGCTGGAGAAAGCTGGATGACGGATCGCCAGCTCAACAGCATCGGACCTACGAGCGGGTGCACTATAGCCAGGTTCACCTGGGCGTGCAAGTGAGCCTGACCGTGTACGCGCCGAGCCGCGAGGCCGCGGACGAGGCCTGCCGCGCGGCGTTTGGGCGGATCGCCGAGCTCGAGGACGTGATGAGCGACTACCGCCCCGACAGCGAGCTCAACCGCCTGTGCGCGCAAGCGGGCGGGCCGCCGGTGGAGGTCAGCGGGGACCTCTTCACCGTGCTGCACCGCGCCCACGATCTAGCAGAACGCTCGCGGGGCGCGTTTGATGCCACCGTGGGCCCCTACGTGCAGCTGTGGCGTCAGGCGAGGCGGTCGGGCACGCTGCCGAGGCCCGAGGACTGGCGGGCCGCGCGGGCTCTGGTCGGCTACCGGAAGATGCGCCTGGACGCTGCGGCGCGGACGGTGGAGCTCGACCGGCCCGGGATGCGGTTGGACCTGGGCGGCGTCGGGAAGGGGTACGCGCTCGATGAGGCGCTGAAGACGCTGCGCGAGCACGGCCTCACGCGGGCGCTGGCCTCGGCCGGCGGGGACCTCGCCGTCGGGGACCCTCCCCCGGGTCGGAGGGGCTGGAGGATCCGGGTCTGGGAGGCGGAGGGCGGCGGGCGGCGGCTCGTGGCCGCGAACTGCGGCGTCTCGACGTCCGGGGACACGGAGCAGTTCGCCGAGATCGACGGACGCCGGTACTCGCACATCATCGATCCGCGGTCCGGCCTCCGGTACGGCGAGCCGATCCTGGCCACGGTGGTCGCGCCGAACGCAACGGCCTCCGACGGCCTCGCGACGGCGTGTGTTGTGCTCGGGGAACGGGCCGGGCGGGAGCTGGTGGAGGCGGCGCCGGGAGCGACGCTCTACCTGCGGCGGGTCGGCGGAGGCTGACGCCGCGTCAGTACCTCACGTCTGAGAGCGCGGCGTGCCTGCGTTCCAGTAGAGGACCCGGGGCAGGTCCTCGTCAGAGACGATCTGCCGCAGGAGCTCCAGGTGGGGGCTGAGCTCGCCCACCTCCCAGAGCCCGTGCGAATCGGTGCCAAGCGCGATCCGCACGCCGTGTGCCAGACAGCGCTCGAAGAACCGCGGGTCCGGCTCGTTGGTGTGGTAGTTCACCTCGGCGGCCACCCCGTGAGCGGCCAACAGCTGGGCCACGGGCTCATACAGCTCGGCCGGAGCCTCGCGGCCACTGCGCCGGAAGATGCGAAACGGGTGAGCCAGAACATCGAGGCCCAAGCCCACGATGCGCTCGGTCTCAGCCATGAACCGCCGGGCGGCCTCGCTCGCGGTGAGGCCCTCGTTCGATACGCCGCGCAGGGAGTGCACTGCGCCGAGGAGGAAGTCCCAGTCGTCCCGGTCCTCTTCGAGAAGGGTCAGCTCCCCGTCGGCGTCCAGCTCGACCTCAAGACCCAGACCGACGCGCGGAGAACGGAGCTCCGTCATCTCCGCGCGGTAGGGTCCCATGCGGTCGCGACCGGCCGCGCGCTCGCGACGGAGGCACGCGGCATCGCGCCGGAAGAGGCCGCCCCAGTAGTCCTCCGGCGAGAGGTAGAGCTGACCGGCGTGCTCGGTGAAGTACACGCGATCGACGCCGAACTGCTCGGCGCGCTGGAGGCTGGCCGTGGGGTTCACGTCATCGGCGCAGTAGGCGTAGTGGGTGTGCATGTGGTGGTCGACCAGCGGCGCAGACACCCCGGTCAGGCGAAGCGGCTCCTCCCGCACGGTGACCGCGTCGCCGTCGAGGGACACGCGGATGAAGCGCCAGGGGGCTTCGCAGAGAGCCGGGCAGGTTGCGTACCACACGCCGTCGACCGGCTGCGGCGCGAGGCCGGGATGGTAGTGGGCGCTCAGAGAGAGACGCACCCCGGCCTGCCGGTAGGCCGCCATCACCTCCCCGGCGTTGGTGAGGTTGTAGGGGTACTCCCCGGCGATCGACGGGTGGATGGGGCTGTGCTGCAGCGCGACGATCGGCTCGTCGGGACGGTCCGCGGCCGCCTCAGCCAGGAGGTGCAGATCGGCGGGCAGGCGCGCGGCCCGGTCATCCGGCGCGTAAGCATCGGCGAAGGTGATGAGCTGATAGCCGGCCACGCGGTGAACGCCGGGGGCATCGCCGAAGAGACGCAACACCCGCTCGGTCGGGCCGTCGTGATTGCCCGGCACAACGAGCGTGGTGACGCCGAGCTTCGCCGTCTCCTCCGCCAAGGCCGCCAGGTCGCACTCCGCTCCGGCCGCGTCCCCGTTGTCGACCAGGTCGCCCATCAGAACCACCGCATCGAGGCGCGGGCCGCGCGCGGCCCGGAGCCGCACCCGCCGGAGCAGCTCCAGGCCGAGGGCCGCGTGGCGAGCCGGGATCGGACAGACGTGCTCGGCCTCCCGGACGTAGTGCACGTCGGCAATCAGGAGCAACTCGAGTCGACGCGGCATCCCGGCTACCCTCAAGACGGTCGGTCGGCTGTACCACCTTCTGTAGGAACGGCGAGCGGTTGCGGGATGCCTCCAGAGAGGAAGACGACGGTGGACGGCACAGAGGGAAATGTCGAGTGGGATTTCTGTACAAGGAGGTCCTTCGGCAGGCGTGAGGAAACAGGCTTCAGGGGGGAATCTTCTACACACGGGCCGGACGAGCGACGGGCAGTTCGCGGGAGCACCGGCGGGATCCGTCGCTGCGTTGACACCCTCCTTCGAGCGGTAGTATACTCGCAGCCTGCCTTACTACACCATACCGCTCGCCCGTGATCGGGGCACCGCGGGAAGGGGCGCTGCAGGTGTTGCGCGATAAAGTCGAGGAGTATGCGAAGATCCGGGTATGCGGCGTTGGCGGCGGGGGCACCAACGCTGTGAATCGCATGATGCAGGCGGGGTTGATCGGCGTGGAGTACATCGCCGCGAATACCGACCTGCAGGTACTGGACCTCTCGACGGCCGATCGCAAGCTGCAGATCGGCACCGAGGTCACGCGCGGGTTGGGCACCGGCGGCAACCCGGAGCTGGGCGCCAAGGCGGCGGAGGAGAGCCGGCAGGCCATCACCGCGGCCCTCGACGGCGCCGACATGGTCTTCATCACGGCGGGCATGGGCGGCGGAACAGGGACCGGGGCCGCGCCGGTGATCGCTCAGATCTCGCGGGACCTGGGCGCGCTCACGGTGGGGGTGGTCACGAAGCCGTTCAAGGTCGAGGGGCGCAAGCGGGGGCGGTTGGCGGCGGAGGGGCTGGAGCGGCTGGAGAAGGCGGTCGACACGCTGATCGTGATCCCCAACGATCGGCTGCTGTCGCTGGCGGACCGGGACCTGACGCTGGACGAAGCGTTCTCCCTGGCCGACACGATCCTGCAGCAGGGCGTGCAAGGGATCAGCGGGG
>VGFB01000283.1 GCA_016869015.1 Armatimonadota bacterium | reverse complement strand
GTTCCACTGCGTACCAGCGACGGACCGGACGAACACGAACGGCTTGAAGTCCGCCGCGCCGAACAGGCCCTCGACCTGCCGGCCCTGGTTCGCCTTGTCCCGCCACGTGCGGACGAGGCCCCGCCTGCGAGCCACCTCCCGGTATGCCTGGGCGACCTGCACATACCCTCCGTTGCCCAGGGGGTGCAGCGTGAAGCCACGCGCGCTGTTGGTCTGCTGCAGAGACACCGAGAGCGCGTGGCTGCCCGGGACGAGCTCCGCGTCGGCCCAGGCCCCCCGGGTGAGCAGCGTCGTGTACGGGTCCTCCCAGGCCGCGAGGAGCGCCGACCCGTTCTTCACGGCGCCCACGAAGGCCATCGAGTACGCTCCGGCGTTCCCGTACGCGCGGAAGGTGCGGGTCTCGGGGAGGCTTCCGTCGGCGCGCAGCAGGATCCCCAGCCGGTGGGGTACCGCGAGGTAGCCGCCGTCGTTGTTCGTGACGGTAAGCGCGTCCTGCAGGAGCGTGGCGCCGGTGACAGCCCAGTCGCCGTCGGCGGCGGCCTCGTAGCCGACCCGCAGCCCGTCAGGGCCTTCGACCCGCTGCAGCTGCACGCGCACCTCGACCGAGGCGCCCTCGGCCGGCTGCAAGCGGTACTTCAGCGTCAGCGCGCGGCCGGCGGTCTCCAGGGCGTCCGGCTTCCCGAGCGGCCGCACGACCGTCCGCTCGCCGTCGGACAGCGTGACCTCCCCAAGGCCGTGGACGTACGGACTGGAGCCCCACAGCTCCCCGCTGCGGCGGTCGGCCAGCTCCCAGCTGCCGGTCGCCGGATCCAGTCGGAACTCGGCGGTCCCGCAGTCCAGCCTCACCGGGTCGCGCAGGCGCTTCGCGAGCCCTTCGCGCCGCGCCTGCGCCTCGGCATCCGAAAGGGGGGCCTGTCGGGGATCGTGAACGGGGGCCTCGGGATCGACGGTCAGCTTGCCGCGGTACTCCTCGCAGAACCGCTGCCCGGTGCGACCGTCATCGAAGAGGCCGATGTGCACGTGGTACTCACCCAGGGCATCCTCAGGCGCCTGGACCGCATACGGCCCGACGCGCACCGTCTCGCCCGGCCCCCAACGCACCGTGCCCGGCGGCGGGCGATAATGGCCCGAGAACCGGATGTTGCGGCAGTCCTGGTCGGGCTGCTCGAAGTGGAGGAAGATCGTGTACTCGTTGCGCGCCGCCTGCTCCCCGGCGTTCCGGAAGGCGAACTCGATCGCGAACCGGCCGCCCGGCCGCACCCGATCGGTGCTGAGCTTCAGGTCGGTCAGGGCCGGACGGAAAGCCGGGTCGATGCCCTGGGTCGACCCACACTCGGGGGTTGTCAGCGCGACAATCAGCGCCAGCATGGTTCCCTCTCCGCGGGTCTCCGGTCCGTCAGCCCGCCACCGGGGGATAGTGCAGTCCGCAGTAGGCGTTCATCGCCTCGAGCGCGTTGGCCCGGCGGAAGACGACGGTCCGCGCGTCGAGCATCTCGACGTCGGTTCGCGCCCAGAACCCCTCGCACATCTCGCTGCGGAGGTACTCGACGCGCAGGACGCACTCGCCGTCCGGCGCCCGAAGCGGCTGCATCGTCGGCGCGAGCTTCACGGCCTCGATCGCCTTCGCGCGGATGAGTTCGCGCGCCTCGCCCGGCGGCAGGCACAGGGCGGCTGTCCGCTTGCTGGCGTACTTCACGACGGCCGTCACCACCTGATCGCCGAGCAAGGCCCGGGCTTCATCGGCTGTCTTGTCATCGCCGGTGACGAGCGCCACCGGCACCCCCAGATGCCCCGCCGCATAGACGAACATGCCGAGCTCGCCGATCTCGCGATCGTTCAGCCACAGGTGCACGATGGCGCGGGAGGACTGCGTATGATCCATGATCGCGCCCCGCGTGCCCGCCATCGCGTGGTAGGCAACCGCGAAGGCGCAGGTGAAGCTCTCGTCGAGCCCCTGCACGTAGCTCGTCCAGCCGCCGCCCAGGTGGTAGCGCGCTCCGTCCACAAGGTCCTCGTAGACGAAGTTGTAGCCGCTGTTGTGGCCGTGACCGTCGAGCACCACGACCTGCTCGGCTCCGGCGTCTCGCGCGCCCAGCACCGCCGCGTTCACGTCCCGCGTGAGCGAGGCCCGCGCGCTCTCATAGCGCTCGCCGAACGACTGGCTCTCCTGCGTGACCCCCGACGCGCCCTCGAGGTCGGTCGTGATGTAGACCTTCGTCATCGCGGCCCTCCATTCTCGTGCCGTCCGTACTCCTGCAGGAAGCCCGCCACGTTCCCGACCATGCTCTCGAAGATGAGCCGGCCCGTTTCCGCGGTGGCGAGGGTCGGCTCCCCGTAGACCCCTGAACGCGTCGGCTCGATGGCCCAGGTGGACCAGAACGCGCGCTTAGAGCCGCTGAACCCGTCGCCGGGCACGTTCTCGCTTTGGTAGGTGAAGCGCGCGTCGGTCGGCGCCCGGTCCATCAGGACGCGCTCGCCGAAGTGCAGCATCAGGGACGTCTCGAACTCACATCCGTGGATGCACCCCCCGGGGGGCGACTTCCGGTGCGCCTTCACCGCGTCGGCGGCCATGCGGGCGACGTCCACCACCGCGACCGCGACGCCGGTCTCATCGCCGATCTCCCGCGCGACCATCTCCAGCAGCGCCGGATGGTGGCCGTGAGCGTTGAGCAGCACCACCTTGCGGAGGCCCATCCCAATGAGCGAGGCCACGATGTCATGCACCATGTCGGCAAGGACACGCGTCCGCAGGCGGATGGTGCCCGGCCACTGCTGCATGATGGAGGCGGAGTAGCCGCTCCACACGCCGGGCAGCACCAGGACCGGCGGGTCCGGATGTACCAGCGCGGCCGCCGCCCCGGCGGTGCGCTCGGCGATGACGAGATCCGTGTTTACGGGCAGGTGGGGCCCGTGCTCCTCAACTTGACCGATCGGCACCAGCGCGAGCGCGCCGCGCTCGATCCACGCCCCGACCTCGGGGCTCGTCAACTCCGCGAAGCGAACGACCTCTCCCATCGGTCTGCCTCAGACCCGGCAAGCGGTGATGTTCAGGTGTCGGCACACGGCCTCGATCTCCGCGCTCACATCCCCGTAGCAGAGCGCGAAGTGCTGGCTGGCGATCGTGCCCCACAGCAGGTCAGGGTCGCCGTCGAGCTCGATTTCCAGAGCCGGGAAGCGGCCCTGTCGCAGGTCCGTTTCCACGCCGACGCCGGTGCCGTAGTTCAGGCGGTGGTCGGCCCGGGCCCCTTCGGCCAGGCGCGCGAAGGTGACCGGGCCGCGCCGCAGGGTGAAGCTGCTGATGATGCCATCGAAGCCCGGGTATCCCAGCTCGCAGACGCATGGTGTCTCGTCGGGGTTGCACAGACCGAAGGGCGCGAATCCGCACGAGGAGAGCAGCATCCGGCGGCCGTTGAGGTCCAGGATGTCGCCGTAGTAGGGCGTCTCATCGGCGAGATAGCGCAGGAGGCCCTGGGTGACGGTAGTGAGCAGGTCGCCCTCGCAGCCCGCGACCCCGCCTTCGTCGGCGATCAGCGAGAGCGGCACGCAGGGCGTCATCCCGTACTGCTGCGAGAGCTCGTACTGGCACTTCACGTTCACCGCGTCGAAGGCGCCCTCGTGGAGGAGAGCCCTCAGCCCCGCGGCCAGTCGCGCGGCCTTCAGCAGTCGGTCCGGCTCCACGCGGATCTCGGCCTTGGCCCGGAGGTCCTCCGCGGCGCGCTGAACCGCCTCCTCGGGGGCTGCCTCGGCCATGCGGATGAGCGAGTAGGTGTCGAGGTGCTCGACCTCAGGCCCGACATGACGACGAAGGCGGGCGTGGTCGAAGGTGCCGGCGTACATCCCCATCGCCGCATAGCCGACCAGTGCGATGCGGGTCCGCCGGAGGCGCTTCACCGCGTGAGCGGCGCGACAGAAGACCGCGGCCTGCGCCTGCGCCCGCTCATCGGATGGGAGGCCGATGATGGTCTCGGCGCGGTACTCCATCCGCTCGAGGGCCCCCTTCAGCACCGCGGCGGCCACGAACGAGCCGGTTGACTCCCGCTTCCCCTGCCACGGAAACATGTTGTGGCCCCACACGGCGAAGGGCAGGTGCTCGAACTCCCGGATGGCCTGCAACGCCGTCGGGCACTCGATCCACGTACCAAGGAAGACCACCACTCCGTCCGGGTCCTCAGCAGCAGCGCGGATGCCCGCGGCGCGCGCCTCCAGCGGCCGGGTCAGCGCGACCGGCTCGAAGCGCACCTCGCTCCCGCGGGCGCGCAGGGATTCGGCGGCCTCCTGAGCGAACTGCAAGCCGATGTCGTTGGGGTAGTCGGGGTGCCCGATGAGCACCATGCCGATCTTCGGCGGCATCCAGACACCTCCTCGGTCGGTCGGGACGGTCAACGGTTCGCCTCGGGCCGCCCCGGCACCTCGGGATGAGGAACTCCGTCTGTCCTTGACGAACCGGCTTCCGCAGCCGGAGGAGGGTCCAATGCAGCGTTCCATCGGCCGTTGGGCTTGCGTGTTGACTCTCGCCCTCTGGGCGGCTGCGGAGCCATCGTTGCAGCCGATGTGGCTGGGCCAGGAGGGCGGCGTAGTCTACGTGGTAGAGCACGGTGTCCTGGTGTGCATTGACCTGAAGACGATGCAGGTCCTTGCGCGCCGGACGCTCTTGCGGGGGCCTGGGCCGTGGGACAACCGCCTGGTGGTGGCGCGGTCCGATGACGGGCTGAGCTTCACTGGCACAGGCGTCACGGTGGCCGAGGGGGGCGGCGTGCCGGACCTGATGTACGACGCCCAGGGGCGACTCGTGGCGATCTTCCAGTACTTCCCGCAGGACTCGGAAGAGGAGTTTGACCATATCGCCGTGGCCTTCTCCACCGATGAGGGACAGAGCTGGACGAAGCCCCGCGTGATCTCGATCTCCGGCCTTCCGGCGACCGCGGCCCGGGCCCCGTGTGACCCCGACCTCGTACTGCTCGCTGACGGGCGTGTTCGCCTGTACTTCACTTGCGACGTCCACGCCGACCGGCGCGGAACGCCCCGCACCCTGTCCGCCGTCGCCGAGGATTGCCTGTCCTTCCAGCTCGAGGAGGGCGAGCGCTTCGCCGATCCGCCGCACCCGGTGCTGGACCCGTCCGCCTTGCGCATCGGCGACACCTGGCATCTGTACGTGCCGCGCATGGCG
Organism: Armatimonadota bacterium; assembly: GCA_016869015.1. GTDB lineage: Bacteria > Armatimonadota > Zipacnadia > Zipacnadales > VGFC01 > VGFC01. The sequence goes on along the minus strand of VGFB01000283.1, from coordinate 635 downwards.
CCTGGAGCGCCCGCGTACCATCTCGTCTCCGGGGACGGCCTGCAGTTCCGCCGCCTGGACGACATCCGCGTCCCGGGTGTGGACTTCCGGGGCAATGTGGTGCCGGTGCCCGGCGGCTACCGGTTCTTCGGCTGCGGGCAACCGGGCCTGAGCACGGCCTTCTCGCAGGACGGGTCACAGTGGCGACCGGAGAGGACCCGAGCCGTGCCGGGGCTCGGTGACCCGGCGGTCATCCGCCTGAAGGACGGGACGTATCTGATGGTCCACATGGAGCGCCGCTAGAGACCCGCGAAGGGAGACCGTCCATGATCATCGACTTCCACGCTCACCTCTGGGCGCGCGCGGATGCCGAGGAGGCGATGGCCGAGGTCGCGGCGCGCCACGGCGTTGACCGCATCTGCATCAGCGCCATCGAGAGCCACGTGCCGGATGTCGCCGAGGTGGAGCGGCTCAACGCTCGCACCCTGCGGGCGATCCGCCAGTGGCCTGACCTGTACCTCGGCTTCGTCTACGTGAACCCCAAGCACGGGAAGGTCGCCCTGCGGATGATCGACGAGGCGGCCGAGCAGGGCATGGTGGGGATCAAGCTGTGGGTCTCCTGTTACGCCACCGACCCGGACGTGTGCCCGATTGCG
>VGFB01000282.1 GCA_016869015.1 Armatimonadota bacterium | reverse complement strand
GCCTCCCGTGAGCAACAGTCCGTGGGCCGCGGCAAGCCCGGCCCGGACGTCCTCGGCTGTTCCCCCGAGGGGCAGCAGCACTGGCGCCCCCCCGGCCCGCCGCACCGCCTCCGAGTACGCCCGGTTGGCGAAATCGCGGCCGCGGGGGTAGTTAGTCGCCCCCTCCTCGGTGCTGCAGGTCACGGCGATGAGGGGCCTCATCGAGTGTTGCTCCTGGCGCGATCGAGACTGTGGATGTCTGCGGCGCCGGCCAACAGCAGCAGGCAAGTGATGAGCGCGAGCGGCCAGTCGCCCAGCATCACGTAAGGGGTCTGCCGGGTCTCCGGCCAGACGGTAGCGCGAACGGTGGCGTCCCGGAAGGTCGGGGCGCACTCGACGACGCGGCCGCTTGGGTCTGCGATGAACGTCACCCCGGTGCCCCCGGCGCGGATGAGCCAGCGGCCTGTCTCGACAGCGCGCAAGACCGAGGCCTGCGAGTGCTGCCACAACTCGGCCGGAGCCCGGCCGACCCAGGCGTCGCTGGTGCTCACGACGAGGATCTCCGCGCCCTGCCGCACGAGGCGTCGCGACACGTCCGGGAAGATCGACTCGAAGCAGATCATCGGGGAGAGCAGCGCTCCGTCGACCGGCACGAGCACATCCCCCGGTCCCGGCGAGTAGTCGAAGCCCCGGATCGGGTAGGCCTTCATCAGGAACTTCAGCCGGTTCCGCCACGGCAGGTACTCGCCGAAGATGACCAGGCGCTGTTTCCGGTAGAGCGCCACGAGGTCCCCGCGCCGGTCGAAGGCCCAGAGGGTGTTGTACGTTCCCCGGTCCCTCCCGGCTTCCGCGGCGCCGGCCAGCAGCGTGCAGCCCAGCCGCTGCGGAACCGACTGGACCTTCCGATAGAGACTTGGGGCCCGGTTCAGCCGCTCCGGGATGGCGGTCTCGGGCCAGACGATCAGGTCTGCGCCGACGCCCCGGGTCAGGCTCAGGTTCACGTACAGGTCGGCGGTGGCCTCCAGGAAGTCGCCGGTGATCGGCTGTCGGCTGACATCGCCCTGGACCGCGAGCACGTCCAGCCCGCGCGTCGGGGGCGGCTGCTGCAGCGCCCCGGCTCGGAGGAGGCCCCAGACCAGCAGCGCCCCCACTCCGCAGGCGGCGATCACCAGCGGCCCGCCGGTCGCCGGTCGCCGGTGCGGACCGGTTCGGGGTGCGCCCTCGACGATCGCCGCCGATACCAGGGCGATCACGAAACCGATCCCGTAGTGGCCGGCGAGACTGGCCAGCTGCAGCACCGGCAGATAGGCGTGCTGCGCGTAGCCCAAGGCCCCGAAAGTGAACTGCAGCGCGCCGAAGTGCCCGCGCAGCATCTCGCTCGCAGTCCAGCAGGCCGCCAACGCCGGCACCCGCACCCACGCGCACGGGCAGCGCCACATGAGGGTTGCCAAGTACCCGTACAGGCCGATGAACGAGCCCTGGAACACGGCCAGCGCCAGCCACGGCGCCGCGCCGAACTGGCCGATGTAGCCCATCAGCAGCGCGAAGAGAAGCGTCCCCGCGATCAGCCCCGCCACGAACCCCCCGCCGGGTCGCATCCCGCGCGTGGCCACCAGGAGCGGGATCAGGGCAATCCACGCCAGCCAGCCCACGTCGTAAGGCGGGTAGGCGAAGGCCAGCAGGAAGCCCGAAGCGACCGATAGGGCGATCCGCCACGGGGCCACTAGCAGGAAGAAGGCGCGCGCGCGTGACAGCGCGCGCCAGCCCAGACGCAGGGAGAAGGAGGAAACGGACGTGGGCATCGGGCGACGCTTCCGCCGCCCGTCGGGAAGGACCTCCGACGGCTTGTGCGCAGGCAGGATTGCGCTTCCCCCAAGGCCAATCCTACGTGCCGCAACGGAGCCGGAGGCCGCTTCTGCCGGAGGGAGACCATGCGCACTGTCTCGATGGTTGTGCTGTTGACGTTCAGCCGATGCCCGGCCGCACTCGCTCAGCCCGTCAGCGTCCCCAACCCGGGCTTCGAGGAGGGCGCCGCCGGCATGCCCGCCGGCTGGACGCTCAGCGGTGGGGAGGGCACGTGGGACTCGCCCGGCCGCGGAAGCACCCGCTGTGTCAGCGTCACGTCGGAGACCGGAAGCAACTTCTGGCGCACCGGAGACGTCGTGTTCGACCCCGGCGGCCTGTACCGGGTCTCGGTGTGGATGAAGACGCTGCCCGGCACCAGCGGCGGGTGCATCATCACCGGGCCGCCCTTCGCGAACCGCGACTACAACACGGGGGCCGAGTGGACGCCGCAGAGCTTCGTGTTCTCCGCTCCCGAGGCGCCCCGGAACCAGGGCTTCCTGCGCTTGGGGCAGTGGGAGGTGCGGGGCACGGTGCTCTTCGACGACGCTGGTCTCGTGCCGGTCCAGGCGCTGCACAAGCGGCTGGGTGACCTGGAGCTGGGAGCCGGAGAGAGCATCGACCAGGGACGGTACCGCGCTCGGCCGCGTTTCGACGATGACGGCTCCAACCACTCGCGGTGTCTGTACCGCAACGACGCCGGGTTCAACTCCAACCGCTGGGTGCTATCGGGCGATGCGGCGGTGACCTATCGGCATCGGGTCGGCGACTACGAACAGACCGCGGCCCACTGCAAGGTGAACTGCGGCTGGCATGCGAGCGGGGCGCTGGTCGCGGAGGCCGGTCCGGACGGGGTGAACTGGGTGGAGATCGGGCGCGCGGACAAGGTTGGCCGGATTGAGGCGGACCTGCCCGAGACGCTCCTCCCCGCCCGCGACGTGTTCATCCGCCTGCGCTGCGAGGGAGAAGAGGCGAGCCTTCAGGTCCACGGCTACGAATACGAGGCCGACCTTGCCGGCAACCCGCCGGACCTCCAGGGCCGGACGAGTTACCTGGAGCTCACACGCCCGAACGAAGGCTTCACGGTGGCTTCCCTGGGGGACCTCGTCCCGGGCGGCGGGAATCGGGTGGCCCTCTCCGCAGCGGACGCGGCGCCGCCGGGGGCCTTGGCGATCGTGGAGGTCGTCCCCGAGGCCGGCGAGCCCTACCGCAACGAGGTCCGCCTGGCGCGCGGCGTCGCCGAGCTCCCCTACGAGGTGCCCTCCACGGGCCGCCACACGCTGCGGATCTCGGTGCGCGTGGGTGGGGGCGGGGAACCGCTCTATGAGGCCGTGGCGCGCTTCACCGTGCCCGACATGTACGCCGCCAACTACGGCTACGTGGTCTCGCACGACGACGCTGCGACCGTCTGGTGGTGTGAGAGCCCTTACAAGATCAGCCGCGAGCGTCCGGCGCCAACCGAGACCCGTCCATCGGTGCTCATCGAGGCCGCGCGGAACGAGTACGAGGCGGCGCAGGTGGTGGTCCGCCCATCCGGGGACCTGTCGGGGTTCGCCGCCGCCGTCAGCGACCTGACAGGCCCGAGGGGCGCCAAGATCCCCGCCTCCGCGATCGAGATCGATGAGGTCGCCTACGTGAACGTCCGCATCCCGACCGACAACACGGGCTGCGAGGGCTGGTGGCCCGACCCGCTGCCGCCTCTGACGCGGCCTCTCGACCTCGCGGGGGGCCGGAACCAACCGCTGTGGGTCACGGCGCACGTGCCCAAGGACATCCCGGCCGGCGACTACCAGGGCACGCTCACGCTGACCGCGGCGGGCTGGCAGAAGGCCGTCGACCTGCGGGTTCACGTCTTCGACTTCACGCTGCCCGATGAGACCCACGTGGAAAGCGGCTTCGGGCTGGACGTCGGCCCGCTGCGAGAGTACCACAACCTCACGACCAACGAGGAGGTCCGCCAGGTCTACGACCTGTACCTCCGCAACTTCGCCGCCCATCGCATCAGCCCGTACAACCCCACGCCCTTCGACCCCATCCGCGTGACCTTCACCGGCGTCACCTGGGAAGGCGGCCGGTTCGTCACCGACCAGAGGGCGGAGGGCGAAGCCTCGCTGCAGATCGTCGACGACAGCGAGACGGCGTCCGTCGGCGCCAACCTGCGGGAGCTCATCCCCATCGACCCGCAGAAGTCATACGCCCTCCGGTGGGCCTGTCGGACCGGCGAGCCGGGCCAGGAGTACCTGGTTACACTGCAGACCTACGACGGCAACCGGCAGTGGATCTCGGGCAACAACAAGGACCTCGCCGCAACGGGCAGCGGCGAGTGGCAGGCCGAGGAGCGTGACCTGACCGGACGCTTCGACGACCGTGTCCGCTTCGCACAACTCGTGCTGCGGCCCGCCATGTGGACCGAGGACGGCTCGAAGACCGGCACCGCCTGGTTCGACGAGTGCGCGTTCGTGGCGGCCGAAGACGGGAACAACCTCCTGCCGAACGCGGGCTTCGAGACCACCGACGAGCAGCTCGACGTGGAGGTCGACTTCACCGACTGGGACCGCGCCGCGGCGTACGCCTTCGACGAGTTGCACCTGCGCAGCTTCGCGCTGCCGGTGCAGGGCATGGGCGGCGGCACCTTCCACTCGCGGTACCTCGGGCGCATCGGCCCCTACGAGCAGGGCACGCCCGAGTACGAGCGCCTGATGGCGAAGTACCTCACCACCGTCCAGAATCACCTCGAGGCGAAAGGGTGGCTGGATAGACAGTACATCTACTGGTTCGACGAGCCCGATGCGAAGGACTACGACTTCGTGCGCGACGGCATGGCGCTCCTCGACCGCTGCGCCCCGAAGCTTCGTCGGATGCTCACCGAGGAGCCGACTCCGCCGCTGTTTGGGGCGGTCGACCTCTGGTGCCCCCTGGTGCCCAGCATGGACCCGACGATCTGCGCAGAGCGGAAGGCCCAGGGCGAAGACATCTGGTGGTACGTCTGCACCGGACCCAAGGCGCCCTTCCCGACGCTCTTCATCGACCACAACGCTATCGAGATGCGCCTCTGGCTCTGGATGACGTGGAAGTGGGACATCGACGGAGTGCTGATCTGGGCCACCAACTACTGGCACAGTCCGGCCGCCTACTACGAGGGCAAGCTGCAGAATCCGTGGGACGACCCGATGAGCTATGTCAGCGGCTATGACTACCAGGCGGGCCAGATCGGCTACTGGGGCAACGGGGACGGCCGCTTCGTCTACCCGCCGAACCGCCGGGTGGGGGAGGACAGGGCGAAGTACCTGGAGGGGCCGGTGAACTGCCTCCGCTGGGAGATGCTGCGTGACGGGATCGAGGACTACGAGTGCTTCTACCTGCTGCGCAGCCTCACTGAGAAGGGAGGCGCCCAGGCGCAGGAGGCCGCGAAGCTCCTGGCCATCCCGGAGGCAATCATCCCCGACGCCACCCACTTCACCCGCGATCCGCAGCCGATGCTCGAACATCGGAGGAAGGTCGCAGAGGCGATCGAGAGGCTGCAGTAGCGGCCGACGGGGGGGAGCCGACAACAACGCGGGGCCGGTCCGAGTTCGACCGGCCCCGCCTCGCTTTGAGCGCGGCACTCAGCGGGCTTACGGAGTGGCCTTCGCTCCCGCGCCGTGCTCCGCCTCCATCTGCGCCTTCATGACCCCGGCGATCACGTCGATGTCCTCCTGAGAGGGCTCGCCGAAGGCCTCCTTGAACGTCGCGAACTCGTCATCCTCGGGGGACGCGCCCCCCTTGCCTGCCACCTCGGGCCCCATCATCTCGACGAGGACCTTCTCCATGGCCGCGGCCATGCCGGGGAGCACCCGCCTCATCGTCTCGACCCACTCGGCAGCGTCCGCAAACCCGTGCGCCTTCACCGCCTCCGTGAGCTCGGCGCTGGTTGCCGCCTTGTCCAGGATCTTCTTGAGCGACTCCGCCGACTCTTTCTCCGGTCCCTCGAGGCCCAGCTCCTTG
>VGFB01000281.1 GCA_016869015.1 Armatimonadota bacterium | reverse complement strand
TCGTCAGCGTGTTGCCGTTCTCGTCGTACGTGTAGGTTGTGAGCGTGCCGCTGGCATCCTCCGTCAGCAGTTCGTTCGCGGCATCGTAGGCGTACGTGGTCCTCGCGCCCGAATCGACCTTCGTCAGCCGATTGCCGACAGCGTCGTAGGTGTAGGTGATGTCATACGCGCTGTCGCCGGAACGCCGTTCCCGTGCAAGCTGGTTGAGCGCATCGTACGTATACGTGACCCGATCACCACTACCTTCGGCAACCGCGACGGGGTTTCCTACCGCGTCGTACCCGTACCCGAAGCTACAGATCGCCGTCGCGTCCGACTGCGCATTCACGAGCTGCGTCACGCGGCTCGCGGCGTCGTAGCTGTGCGCCGCCGTCGCGCCGTTGTCGTGCGTCATGGTGGCAACGCGGCCGAGGGCGTCGTACTCCCACTCGCTCGTCTCGTCGAGTGGGTTGACCAGCGATGTCAGCGCACTCACCGCGTTGTACGTGTACGTGGTGGTCCCGCTGTCGGGGTCGACCATCGTCGCGCGATTGCCGACCGGATCATACGTGTAGGTGATCGTCTTGCTGCCCGGCTGCGTGACCCGGACGACCCGACGCGCCTCATCGTACGCCGACAGCGTCGTGCCTGAGGCGTCGGTCATACCGGTGCGACTGCCCACTGCATCGTAGGCGAACGTGACGCTGGTGTCGTCCGGGTACGCTCGGGCCGTCAACCGACCGACCGCGTCGTAGGTGTACGTCGTCAGCGAGCCGCTCAGCTCGCGGAGCGTCAGCTGATCCGCGGCGTCGTAGGTGAAGTCGATCATCCCGCGCGTCAGCCGATTCCCGACGCCATCATACGTGTACTGGTAGCTGTAGCTCGCCGCCCCGGTGCGCACGTCACCCGTCAACTGATTCAACGCGTCATAGGTCCACGTGGTTACGTCCCCGCTCGCCTCCGCGAGCTGCGTCGGGTTTCCGACCGAGTCGTACGCGTAATCGAAGGTCTCCAGCACCGACGCATCCGACTTCCGATGCGCGAGCTGCGTCACCCAACCCAGCGCGTGAGTCGCCGTGACGACCCCGTCCACTGTTGGGCGCATGAACACGATGGGTGCGGCGAATCCCTCATCGTCGGGGCCGCGCGCCCTACAGGTCCATCAGGGCTCATCCGCTACACCCGGCGACCACACGGGGGTCTGCTCGACGGCCTCGTCGTCCGTCAGGCGGCGCGAGGGAACGCCCGGGCGGGCAGGCTGAAGCCACAAGTCCATCTGCGAGCCCAGTCGCCCGATGACTACCAGCGACTGGCCGTCCGGCGACCAGCTCGCGTTGAAGTCCTCGCCACCACTGCCCGAGAGCAGGTCGCCGGGCTGAGTGAGGTCCGACGTGAGGTAGAGGCGGTAGCGACCGGTCCGGTTCGACACGTAGACGACCCGGTCGCCACTCGGGGAGAAGGCCAAACGGATGCCACTCCCTCTCTTGGGAAGAAACGGTCTCGTCTGCCCCGTATGGAGGTCGTGGATGTGGGAGCGCGGGATCGTCTTGGCGGAGGGCCCGTCCTCTTCCAGAATGAGGTACCGGCCGTCGGGGGACCATGCTTGGGTCCAAAGGACCAGGATCTCGGTCGCGAAGCGCGCCAGTTCGCGTTCCTTCCCGGAGGGCAGTCGGACCGCCAGTAGGCGGCAGTCCGGGCGGCCAGCCCGTGTGGCCTCCGGGTTGTCGCGCAAGAAGGCGATCTCATCCCCCGCGCGCGACCATACAGGGGAGTCGTCAAAGGCGTCAGGTGGCCACTCCTCCGCGGCGCAGTCCCAGCCCTTTAGGGTGAGCTGCTCACCCCGCTCCTGCTTCAGATCGAGGAGCCAGAGGCAACGGTGGTCAGCTAGCACCACGTACCGCCCGTCCGGAGACGCGACGGGTACCCCGTACAGGTCAACCGGAACACCGGCGAATCGCAGCACCTCTACGCTCCCGTCGCTGGGGCGCCACTGCCGCAGCCCGTTCGTACTCCGGGAAGCCAGGTCACCAATCAGCCAGCGTCCATCAGCGGACCAACATGCCCCCCAGCTAAGTCCGTCCGCTCTCGTCCGGGCCCCTGTTCGGGGGTTGATCACCCACTGCTCGTTCGAGTGGCCTGCGGCGATCCCGAAGGCGATCAGGCCCCCTGATCCCACGTCAGCCCCCGAAAGACGCGTAGACTTGTCGCAGTCGCCCAGTATGGCGGCCATGCCAAGTGCACCCAGCACCTGCCCGAGCTGCCCCCAACGGGACCGTCGGCCGCACTCTGACCCACGTCCAGCGCTACCGTCCGGACTGACTCGCACGGTCAGCAGCGACCCCACCATTGCCGCCCTCCCCCCGGCTATCGGATCTCCGGTGGCCTGATTGGGACCCATACGAACGCCGGAATCACGCCGCAGGCCTTCTCGGCCTGTCCGGGAGGCGGGTCCACCACGCCATCCCAGGGCTGTTTGCTCTCCTTGACCGTTCCGTCGGGGCAGACATATGTGCACTCCAGAGCGGAGACGGCGTTATTCGTGCCGGGGACTAGTTTGGGCACGACGCGTGCGCTCACCACGGCGCATGGCACCTTCTTGTAGCCTGGAGGCGGGCCCAGGACGGGCGATGACCGGTGGCACCTGCCGAACCACAGCACGTACCCCGGAATGTGACCCCATTCGGGGTTGAACCCCGGGAGCCCTGAATGCGGGAAGGGCTCCCAGTTCACCTCAGGTATCCCAGGCGTGGGCGGGAAGCTGGGGGCGCCTGACCCCGCGACGCACTCGGAGAGGTAGCGGTACAGGAGGTCGTTGAGCGGGCCGCAATCTCGCTCGGGCTTGCAGAAACCGTACACTAGCTGCTGGAGCTGCTGCGCGAGGTTCGTACAGTGCGCTGCACTCGATCGAAGTCCTCCCGGATCCGTCCCCCTCGTCGGCCGGTTGTTGACGTACCCATACGCGTTCTCGCCGCCTTGGCGGAGGGGGTCTTTGCCGAGGAAGCGGCCGAGCCAGTGGACGTAGTACCTCCGCCGGAGGTAGTAGCCGCTCAGGCCGGTCTCCTGTTGGTACCCGAGCTCGCCGATGTAGCGGTACGGGTTCTCCGTGCTGCCAGTGCTGGCGAGGAGGTTGCCGAAAGCGGAGTAGAGGTAGGTGTCGGTCACCGCCTCGTCGCCGTCCGTGAGCGCGCGCGTTGAGCCGATCGCATCGAAGTGGCAGAAGCTGGTGGCCCCGTTCCGGCGCATCGAGACGAGGTCGCCGTAGCCGAGGGGCGCCAGCGTGTACCGCGCCTGCGTGACGCCGTTGCCGTTGGTTTCCAGGAGCACCTGCTGCTCGTCCCACAGGTACTTCGCGGTGCCCGAGCCGTTCTGGCGCTTGCGGCGGAGGTGGTCGCCGTCGTAGGTCATCGTCACGACCCCGCCGCCCGCGGGCTGCACCGTCAGCATCTCATCCTCGTAGCTCCAGGCCATCGTCGTCACCGACCCCGCGGCGTCACTCGTCAGCGTGTTCCCGTTCTCGTCGTACGTGTAGGTCGTCAGGCCACCGGCCGCATCCTCCGTGAGTAGCTCGTTCGCGGAGTCATACGTGTACGTCGTCGCCGCCCCCGCGTCGACCTTCGTCAGCCGATTGCCGACCGCATCGTAGGTGTAGGTGATGTCGTATGCACTATCGCCCGAGCGCCGTTCCCGCGCAAGCTGGTTGAGCGCGTCGTAGGTGTAGGTGACTCGGCTACCATCTCCTTCGGCAACACTGACGGGGTTTCCTACCGCGTCGTACTCGTAGCCGAAGCTACAGATCGTCGTCGCATCTGACTGCGCGTTCACGAGTTGCGTCGTCCGCCCCGCCGCGTCATAGCTGTGCGCCGCCGTCGTGCCGTTGTCGTGCGTCATCGTCGCGATGCGGCCGAGGGCGTCGTAGGTGTACGTCGTCACGCCGCTCGCAGCCAAGAGGAGTTGACCTCTTCAGAAGAGAGGAGACGTCGAACTGCCGGCACCAATATGGGGGACAGACTCCCCACCGCAAGCGTCCGCTACGGGCGAGCTTCTCCCTTAGTGATCGTGACCCGGACGTGATTGGACGTCATCGATCCCGTCCAGGCGTGGAGTTCCCACTGCCCGCCTTCCTCCCAGCTCTCGAACGTGGCGGAGACGTCGTAGACCCCCGAGGGCTGAAGGGCGGTCGTCAGGGCCGGGTCCCTGCTCGCCAGGACCTCTCTCCCCAGGAAGCGGTCCGGCTGCAGGTACACGAAGTCGCGTTGTAGTGGCGGGGCGGGTTCGGCGAAGACCACGACCCCTGGGGGGCGTCGTACGTCCTGACCGTCTGCATCGGCAACCTCTAGCCTCACGTGTGCGTTATAGACCATGCGTGCATCCAGACAGATGGGCCGCTCCTGGCCCCTGGAGGTCACGTTCGTCACGAGGAGCAGGAACTGGATGGTCTCATCGGGCTCGTAGGTAGTCTTGAGCGGCAGAAGCGTCAACTGGAGGCCGTCAACCGCCGCGCCACCAGGGAGGGGGGGGCCAGCGGGCGCCCCCTCCCCCGACAACATGGCGCTGAGCAACCACAAGGCAGTACACGTACACCATCCGTGTGCGTCCATCGTCCGTTGCCCTCATCCCTGCCCTGCCGCTTGCCCGCTCGCAGGGCCGAAGTGTTGTAGGCACCGAGGAGCCACCGCGCTCACGGGCGCCACACGCCGCTTGAAGGCCTCGGTGGCGTAACGCCTGCCTTAAAGCAGTTGACCAGACACCGCGTCTTCTGCTTAGCCCCCTTCTCTCCCATCCCGATGCACGTGTGCGTCAGCTCGTGCAGGACGTTGTCCCTCAGCACCTTGTCGGAAGCACAGCCCGAGCCGGGCACAAACGACCGCTGACACCACACGACCAGGTGATCCCCCACCGGCACCGGCACCCCCGGCTTATCGTCCTTATAGCCCAGGGTGTGAGCGCACACACCCCCTTCGTCACAGTCCTTGTCCCGACCGGGCTCGGCGCACCGGAAGTTCGGGGTCGCGCACCAGTCACGTGCGCACGTGAGGGACTCCCCCGACTCGCAGCAGTTGTCCACAGCACACGCCATCTTGTCGTCCTCCGAGAACACCCGACAGGCTTCGTGGATGGCCCGGTACAGTTGCGCTTCCTGCTCCGCGGTACAGCCGGTGTCCAGCCCCAGGTCCAGCGAGCTGGCCGACATTCCCATCGCGCGGGCTGCATAGCCCGCGAGGCCAACCGCGGCACGACTTGGCGTAACAAGCCTCCCCGCCCCCGGCTGGTAGTAGCGCCGCCGGAGGTAGTAGCCGGTGAGGCCGGTCTCCTGCTGGTAGCCGAGCCTCCCGACGTAGCGGTACGGGTTGCCCGTGCTGCCGGCGCTGGCGAGGAGGCTGCCGAAGGCGTCATAGAGGTAGGTGTCGGTCACCGCCTCGTCGCCGTCCGTGAGCGCGCGCGTCGAGCCGATTGCGTCGAAGTGGTAGAAGCTGGTCGTGCTGGCACGGCGCATCGAGACGAGGTCGCCGTAGCCGAACGGCGCGAGGGTGTAGCGGGCCTGGGTGACACCGTTGCCGTTGGTCTCCAGGAGCACCTGCTGATCGTCCCACAGGTACCTCGTCGTGCCTGAGCCGTTCTGGCGCTTGCGGCGCAGGTGGTCGCCGTCGTAGGTCATCGTGACCCGTCCGCCGGTCGAGGGCTGCACCGTCAGCATCTCATCCTCGTAGCTCCAGGTCATCGTCGTCACCGACCCCGCGGCCTTCACTGCAAGGGTGTTGCCTTTCTCATCGTTGGTGTACATCAGAGCGTAGCCGCTGGCCTCACCGCGGCGCCTCGGTGTGCGGCGGCCATACACAC
>VGFB01000280.1 GCA_016869015.1 Armatimonadota bacterium | reverse complement strand
GTCCGGTTGCGTGCCGGAGGTCACTGAGGGCGCGTGGTGCCGGAGAGGACGAGCTGGCCCCCATACACGGACACGTCGGTGACGTCGTAGGGGTTCTTGGCGGCCCAGTCCGCCATGCCGCGGTCGATCTCCGCCTGCAGCCGCGCGACTCCGGCGGCGGGCATTCCGAGGGTGCCGACGCGGACGGAGTGCAGCTGGAAGTGCGGCCGCCCGCCCACCGCCTGCGGGCGTCCGAGCGCGCTGACGTAAACGTGTCGTCCTCGCCAGTTCGTCGTTCCGGTGAGCAGCAGATCTCCGCCGGTGAAGGCCACGCGCACGTTCTGCACCTCGGCGTCCTGTCCGGCGTTCTGGGCGATAAGGTCGTTGATCTGCCCCTCGGTGAGCCGCACCGTCACGGGCGTCGGCACTCCGCTACGGGCCGCCTGTTCGGCCTGCCGGCGCTGCGTCTCGTAGGGAGGGGGCGGCTCAGGGATCGGCTGGCCGGGCTGGGGAGTCGGTTCGGGCGCGCTCACCCGGGCGATCTCGGGCGGGACGGCGGTCAGCTTGTGGAAGACGATGAGCGCCGCAAGCGCGCCCAGCAGCAGAGCCGACCCGCACCCGATGCCGCAACCCAGCAGCGCGGTCTTCCAGCGAGGTCGGGACGGCTGACGTCGACTGTGCGGCATCCCTGGACTCCCCGGGCACGGTCGGCTGTGCCGCTCACGAGTTGTACCGACCCATCGCCGCCTCGAGGCCCTCGCGCAGCGCGCACTCCACGGCATCCGCCGCCTGCTGGAGCGCGTCGTCGGCCGCCTCGCGCTCCGAGGCCCGGAAGGGCGACAGCACGAAGCCCGTCGCATCCCGGCCGGTCTCCAGGCGCCCGACGCCGATGCGCAGGCGCACGAAGTCGGTCCGACCAAGGTGTTGACCGATGGAGCGCAGGCCCTTCTGCCCGCCGGGGCTGCCGGCGCGGCGGAGGCGCAACTGACCCAGATCGAGGTTGATGTCGTCGCAGACGACCAGCAGGTGGCAAGGCTCGAGACGGTAGTACTCCAGCACGCGACGCACGGCCAGGCCGCTGTCGTTCATGAACGTCTGGGGCTTGACCAGGAGGACTTCCACCTCGCCGATGCGCCCCCGCCCCAGCAGCGCCTGGTGCCGGCGCTTGGCCACGTCGATGCCGTGCCGGGCCGCCAGCGCGTCGACGACCTGGAAGCCGACGTTGTGTCGTGTCGCCGCGTAGGCCGATCCCGGATTGCCGAGGCCGACCAGGCACCGCATGGCAGGCTCCCCATCACTCGACACGACAAGGCCCTCGGCCTCCGGTCTCGCCAGACGGGCCAAGGGCCATGATTGCACGCTCCCGGGAGGGCGTTACTCCTCCGAACCCTCGTCGGACTCCTCGTCCGTCTCAGCCCCCTCGGCCCCTTCCTCCCCCTCCGCCGTCTCAGGCGCCAGCGCCGCGGCCGACACCGGCGGACGGACCGTCACAACGGGCTCCTCAGCCGGGGTGAGCACCTCGACCCCCTCAGCCGCCGCAATGTCGGAGACATGGAGGAGGTCGTGAATCCCCAGCCCGCTGATGTCCACGGTCAGCTCCTCGGGCATCTGCAGGGGCAAGCACGTGATCTCGACCTCGTGCAGCATCTGGTCGACCGCCCCGCCCTCAACGGCTCCGGGCGCCGTGCCCACCAGGCGCACCGCCACGCTAACGGTCACGTGCTCCTCCAGCGATACCCACTGGAAGTCGACCGCCAGGACCTCCTGCGTGACCGGATCCACCTGCAGAGCCTTGATGATTGCAGCGAGGTTGCCGGGGGCTTCGCCATCGACCTTCAGATCCAGCAGGACGTTTGAGCCGTGGTGACGCCGCAGCGCATCGCGCAGGGTCTTCTCATCGACCACCAGCGCCTTCGCTTCCAGCCCGTGGCCGTAGGCGACGCTCGGGATCAGCCCCGAGGCGCGCAGCTTGCGAGCGGCGCCCTTCCCCTCGGGCGTCCGGCTCTGTGCGTGAAGGAGTACCTGGTCCATTACGGCTGACCTCCCATGCGGCCGAAGCCGGGCTTGACGGTTTGGCTGGGGCGGGAGGATTCGAACCTCCGAGTACAGGATCCAAAGTCCCGCGCCTTACCACTTGGCCACGCCCCAACACCGGCGAAGCTACAGTCTGGAGTCCGGGCTCTGGAGCCCGGAGTCCGGAGTCGACACCGTGCGGTCGGCCGGCGGCGCCAACAGCCGCTCCGCGAGCTCGAGATCGCAGGGCTTATCGACGTCGAAGCCGATCTCGGGGTGCGGTGAGGCATACACCGCTACTCGACACCCGAGGATCGCCTCGCCGCGGGCCGCGGCATCCGCGACGCTCGGCCGCCCAAAGGCCAGCCGTAACAGAAACATCGGCCCGAGCAGCAAGGTCAGGCCGACGATGCTCTTGCGGCGACCGAAAGCCGATTCGATCCGTGCGAGGCTGCGCAGCAGCACCTCCGCCCGCGCGACCGCGACGTTGCCGCCGGTGAAGCGGCCCTCGCGCAGGCGGACGGTCGTGCGCACCGTTCCGGGAAACGCCTCCGAAACCACGCCCGCCTCAACGATAGTGTACGTCAAGTCGGCGCCGCTGTCCAGAGCGAACTTCACGACGGCGTCCACCGCAGCAGGTGTCAGGGCGGGAAGGTCCGCAGTCACCAGGCACACGTAACCGTCGCCGGCCTCCTGCGCGGCGGCCCGCAGCGAGTCGGAGAACTCCGCTCCCGCCGCGGGTACCTGGCGCGCGCCGAGGACGGCCGCGTCGGGCAGCGGGCGGCCGGGGCTGCAGATCACAACCACCTCATCGATCTGCTGAGCGCCCTGCAGCGCCTCGACCACGCGACTGACGAGCGGGCGTCCGGCCACCGGGATCAGAGCCTTCACTTCGACTCCGGCCGCGAGCGCCAGGTCGCCGCCCTGCCCTCCGGCCAGCACTGCAGCGATCACGGCAGTCCTCCTCCTGCGGCTACGGACGCTCCGCAGTGTACTGCAGGCTCACCGTCAGCGGCTCGCTCGCCGATCGACCCGACCACGTCCAGTACCCCTGCTGCCTCAGGACCGCTTCGGCTCGCCATGCCGCCGAGTCGTCCGGCGCGAGACCGAAGACACACGCGCCGCTGCCCGTGAGCCCCGCCGGGCCGCCGGTCAGCTTCGTCATTCGTTCGATCAGCGCCACCAGGTCCGGCCGCTCACGCGCAAGCGCCGGCACGAAGCCGTTCCACGGCTCAGCGACCTGGCCCTGCGAGAGAAGCTCGGCTGCCGCCTGCGCGCGGCTGCCGTCGGTGTAGTGCTTGGGCTTGACCTGCGAGTACGCCCACTTCGTCCCCACCCCCGGCGTCCCGAGCGCGAGCACCACCGCGAAGTCCGCCGCCGGCAGGGGGCTGAGCCGCTCCCCGATCCCCTCCGCGAGCGCCGCACCACTGCCCAGGAAGAAGGGCACATCCGCCCCGAGGCTCCGCGCTACCTCACGCAACGCTTCCTCGTCCGTCCAGTAGTGCAGCGTCGCCAGCCCGCGCAGCACCCCCGCCGCATCCGCGCTACCTCCTCCGAGGCCCCCTTCCGATGGGATGGCCTTGTGGAGTTCGAGGGTCGCCCGGGGCTCGAGGCCCGCCATCTCGTAGAAGGCCTCGGCTGCGCGGTACGCAACGTTCTCCTTGCCCGGGGGCGAGGGCAGGCCCCAGGCGCGGAGGCGGATCCCCGGCTTGCCCAGGCCGATCCGCAGCGAGTCCGCCAAGCCGGCGACCGGAAACGCGGGAAGTCCCAGTTCCTGCAGCAGCCGGCTCTCGAGGCCGACCGGGTGCATCACGGTCGCGAGGTCATGGTAGCCGTCCGGCCGCTTGCCGACGATCTCCAGCACCAGGTTGAGCTTCGCCCGGCACTCGACCAGGACGTAGGGCTCACGACGCGGCACTGGCCCTCACCCCGCTGCGGCTGAGCGCGTTGCTCAGAGCGATGAACGCCTCCAGATCCAACTCCTCGGCCCGAGCCGGTGGAGGAATGCCCGCCTCCGCCAGCGCCGCGGCGGCCGAGGTCCGGTCGAGCGACCCGAGCCCCACCAGGGTGTTCGCGAGCTGCTTGCGCCGCTGCCCGAATCCGGCGCGGATCACCGCGAGCAGCAGGCCTTCGTCGAGGACGCCCGCGCGCGGTGCGCGCCGAGGCCGAAGGGACAACACCACGGAGTCCACCTTCGGCTGAGGGTAGAAGGCCCCTCGGGGCACGCGGAGGGCGACGGCCAGGTCCTCCGTCTGATAGGCCGCGAACACGCTGAGGCTCCCATACTGCTCGTCCCCCGGTCGCGCGGTCAACCGGTCGCCGACCTCCTTCTGCACCATCACCACCAGGCGCTCGAAGGGCGGGCGCGCCTCCAGCAGTCTCACGAGGATGGCCGACGCGGCGTAGTAGGGCAGATTCGCCGCCACCCGCCATGCGTCCGGCGGGCCGTCAACAAGGCCCGCCAGGTCCACCTTCAGCGCATCGCCCGCGACGATCCGCACGTGCGGGCTCCCGGCGAGGACGTCGTGCAGAGCCTCGACGAACGCCGCTTCAAGCTCCAGCGCGACGACCCGCGCCGCCCGAACCGCCAGGCATTCGGTCAGCGCGCCGAGACCGGCCCCGATCTCAAGCACCTGTGGAGCCTCATCCCCGCACGCCAGGCCGGCCACGCGCTCCGCGAGGGTGGGGTCGATGAGGAAATTCTGCCCGCGTTCGCGGCGGGGCCTGCGGCCGAGCTCCGCGAGCAGCCGTCGCGTGCGGACCGCAAGGCTCTCTCCGTCGGATGCGATGCCTGCCATCGTCATCGGTGACTCGACCTCGGCGACAGACAACGTGGCCCGATGCGACTGGGTCCAGTGGTCTGTCAACCATGAATTCAGGGGTCTGTGTCTGGCGGGAATTGGGGACAGGCACCAATTTCCCCTGACGTCGGGCGGAAATTGGTGCCTGTCCCTAATTCCCGCCCGCCCCGCCCCGCACGAATCACGACTGACAGGGCACTGGCCGTCAGTCCTCGATGGCTAGTTCATGGTGTGCGGGCCGTCCATGCGACCGCGCTGCTCGGCGATGGCCTCGGCCTCGCGCACGGCCTGCCGGTACCGCAGAATCCGGAGAACCAGGATGACGATGAGGGGCGGGGGCGTCCCGAAGTAGAGCACGTCGCGGAACCACGGCGCCTGCACGAGGCCGACGACCCACACGGCCCACGCGATGACGATCGCGATCATCACCAGTTGCTCGACCCACTCGATCGGTCGCATCGGCTCACTGCCCTGTCACTCGTGATGGGTGAGGTGGCGTGTTTCGGGCCTAAATTAGGGACAGGCACCGATTTCCGGCATTACGTCCGCCGGAAATCGGTGCCTGTCCCTAATTTAGGCCCGAAACACACGCTCAGGCTCATGGTTGGCAGACCCCTAGACCCCCACGTCTTCGCTGGGTTCGAGCTGCCGGATGGCCATCATGGCTTCATACAGACTGATCCGCAGACCGTCGTGGAGCGGCAGGTCGGAGAAGGGCGGCTTGGCCTCGAGCAGCTTCTCGTCGACCTCCTCGGCGCACCCGCCCGGCACGGCGTCGGCGGCCGAGGCCGCCGTCTCGGAGCCGAAGACGCGCCGGAACTCGCTCAGACACTGCGCCAGTTCATCGGCGTGGCGTTCGATCTCCTCGAGCGCGACCTCGTTGACCGTGGGCCGGATGTGCCGGAGCCGATCGAACCACGTCTCCTTGGTCGGCGCGATCAGGTAGCCCTGGTCGATCAGGGCGGACTCCACGTACTGGCGGATGTCGGCGTACACTCCCGCCTTCTCCCAGAAGCTCAGCTCCTGGC
>VGFB01000279.1 GCA_016869015.1 Armatimonadota bacterium | reverse complement strand
CGGATCGACACGTCGGTCAGGCGCTTCGCCTTCACGTAGGCCGAGGCCGCCGTGTCGATGCGCCGCTCCTTCCCGGGCCCGATCGTGTCGCGGGGCGCGATCTCCGAGCCCTCCTGCCGAGCCCGCACCTCGACGAAGGCCACCACATCGTCCTTCCGCGCGATGATGTCGGCCTCGCCGCCGCGCACCGCATAGTTGCGCTCCAGGATGCGGTAGCCATCCCACCACAGCCGGCGCGCGACGGCATCTTCCGCGCGCTTCCCCCGTTCGGCCTTCTGCTCCTGCGTGAGCCGCTGGGCCATGGCGACTGCCTATTCCCCCCGTAGGACGCGTCGCCCTTTCAGTGCCGGAACGTGGAGTATTGGGCGCCATCCCCGGCGAACCATTGCGCCATGGCCACCCTCGAGCGTTCCCTCGTCGCTGGGTTCGTTGTCTCCTCCGCTGCGCGCCGGGCCGACAACCAGGCCGACCGCAACCACTGGAGCGCCTACGTTCCTGAGGTCTGCGACCAGCTTGGGTTGTCGGCGGCGGCGCTTGAGCCCGAAAGCCTCACCCCGGACCGTCTGAGCGCTCTCTCCACTCTGTTCCTGCCCTCCCCGGCCGGGCAGTGGCTGGGCGGCGCGGAGCGGGAGAGCCTGCGCGCCTGGGTCGAGGAGGGCGGCCTGCTGATCGGGCTTGGGGTGACGGGCCTCGATGACCTCTTCGGCCTCCGGGATACCGGCACGTGCGCCGAGCAGCCGGACCAGTTCTCGCTCTCGGCCGCGTTGCGTCTGTGCCGACACCCGCTGACGGTCGGCGCCGAGTGGCCGCTGCACCTGGAGGCGCCCTCGCCCGTGCTCGCGCCGGCTCGGCTGTGCGAGGCCGTCGAGGCGGAGACCCTTGCGCAACTGTATCAACTCACCCGGCACAGCACAGTGTACCCCGCGATCGCGTACCGGCGGGTCGGATCGGGCGCGTGCCTGTACTTCGCCTTCGACCTCGCGCAGCACATGTGGGTGGCCCATCAGGGGCGCCCGGTGGATGCGGACTACGACGGCGACGGCTACTACCGCCTGTCCGACGCGATCCCGGCGCGCGGCTTCGAGCCGGAACTGCCCTACGCCGACCAGTTGCTCTTTCTCCTGCGCGATGTGATCGCTCGGACGGGCCAGCCGTTCCTCGCGGCGTCGCCGCCCATGCCGGACGGTCGGCCGAGCGATGCGCTCCTGTTCTGGGGCGGAGATGATGAGGCGGCGGCGGGCACCCAGACAGTCGCCAGCGACTTCATGCGGGAGATGGGTCTCCCCTATCACCTGAACCTCATGGCCGACAAGCCGGGCCGTTTCTCGGTCAGCAAGGCCGAGTTCGACCACATCAAGGCCAACGGGCATGAGAACTCGATGCACTACGACTTCCAGACCGACTTCCCACACCCGTACGCCTTCACCGAGGCCGAGGTCCTGCAGCAGGCGGAGTGGTACGCGCAGGCCTTCGGTGAGCGCGCCCAGTGCAGCGTGTTCCACTGGTGCCACTGGATCGGCTGGAGCGAACCCGCCGAGTGGATGCTGAAAGCCGGCGGCTGTGCCGACAACTCGCGGATCCATCGGACCTCGCCGCCGCTGAACCCGACGAACCTCCTGGGGTACGTGTTCGGGACCAGCTTTCCGTACCACTTCTACCGGGACGGGCGCGGGGGGAATGAGCGGATTCCATTCCTGTCCGAGCCCATCACCATGTACGAATGCGGCTATCGGTATGAGGACCTCACGAGCGACTTCACCGAACTGCACCGGGGCCTGGAGATGGCCGTGCGTCACCATCTCACCACGAACCTGTTCTTCCACCCGGTGAACGTCTACCGCGCGGAGGCGTGCCGGGAGGCCGTGCGCGAGGTGCTCCGCTGGACCGACGCGCGCGGGGCGAAGATCGTGCACATGGGCAACGACGAGCTCGCCCGGTGGTGGTTCGCGCGCTCGCGGGCGCGGCTCTCCGAGGTGACGGTCTCCTCCGCGGCCACCGGCTTCACGGTCGAGTGCGACTGGCCCCGGGGGTGCGTGGTGCAGGTGCCGTGCCGGGGCGAGGTCGCGCGCGTCGAGTCCTCGGCGGGGGCGGTGGAGACCACGCTGCGCGAGGAGCCGTGGGGGAGATGGCTTGGGGTCGCCTGCCCGGCCGGGCGGACCCACGCGCAGGTGCGGTGGGCCTGACGAAGGAGTGCGCCGGACCCGAGCCGAACCTTCGCGCCGCTTGGGCGCCGGCGACGCGCCCCGAAAGGAGCTGTCGAGACCATGACCCGCAACCTGACCTGCGCCGTCCTCGCGGCCGCCGCTGTGACGCTGCTGGCCCTCGCGGGACTCTCGTGCAGCAAGCAGGAGTCGGCCGAGACCACGGCGCCGGAGAGCGCGGACGCCGGAACCGGCACGATCCCTGAGAGCGCGCCGAAGGTCGAGGCCAGCGTGAAGATCGGGATCGTCACCAACGCCATCGCACCCTTCTGGGACCCGATGGTGGTCGGGATGGAGCGCGCGGCGAAAGACCCGACCGCGATGCCGGCGCTGGGCGGAGGGGTCGAGCTCCCCGAGAGCGTGGCCGCGGCCTTCGCCAAGATCACCGACCTCCTGAAGGCCAAGCAGGCCGAGGGCGGACTGCCGCCGTGCGAGGCGTCCTGGAAGGGGCCGCAGTCCGGCACGCTGCAGGAGCAGCGGCGGCTGCTGGAGGAGTTCGCGGCGGCGGGGGTTGACGGCATCTCGATCTCGCCGCGCGAGTCCGAGCCGCTCACGCCCGTCATCGATGAACTCATCGGCAAGGGAACGCTGGTCCTGTGCATGGACTCGGACGCTCCCAAGTCCAAGCGCCTGGCCTACATCGGCACGAACAACTACGAAGCCGGGAAGATGGCCGGTGAGGCGGCCGGGAAGGTGTTCGGCCGCGGTGGCGCCACGCTGATCGGCTTCGTGGGGGACCGCGGCGCGGAGAACGCCAAGGAGCGCATCCAGGGCTTCGAGGAAGCCGCCAAGGCCTACAAGATCGTGTTGAGGGACGTGCGTGAAGACGATGCCGACCCGGCCAAAGCCCGCCGCAACGCGGAGGACGTGATCCAGGCCTTCCCGGATGTGAACGGGTTCCTGGGCATCTGGTCCTACGACGCCCCGGCCATCACCCAGGCCGTCCTCGCCGCCAAGAAGCAGGACAGGATCAAGGTGGTCAGCTTCGATGCGGAGCCGCAGACCCTCGTTCACCTGGAGAAGGGCGAGATCGAGGCGACCATCGTTCAGAAGCCGTACCTCTTCGGCTATCTCTCCGTACAGCTCCTGTACGCGATGAAGGTGCTCGGCGCCGAGGCCGTAGCGGCCGTCTTGCCCGAGAAGGGCGTCATCGATACGGGCGTCACCGTCGTCACGCCCGACAACGTCGGCGAGTTCATGAAGTACCTGGACTCCCTGGGAGTGAAAAGCTCGTAACGGCCGGAGTTGCGGAGCTGCGGAACGTAGCCGCTTGGGAGAACGACCATGGCGAACGCCGCGAGGGGGGGCATGACGGCCGACCTGGCGGCCGCGATCGATCGAGCAGCCCAAGCGCTCCTGAGCGAAGGCGCTCGCGAGGTCTACGTGTTCGGCTCGGCAACCTCCGGGCGGTTCGGCGAGGGGTCGGATGTCGATCTGGCCGTGACGGGGCTGGCACCGGAACGCTTTCTGCATGCCATGGGGCGGGCGGGGGATCTGCTCGACCGGCCACTGCATCTGGTGGACCTCGACGAGGACAACCCGTTCACGCGCTATCTCAGAACCGAAGGGGTCCTGGAGCGTGTGGGATAGGCTGGCCAAGCAGGTTGGGGTGGGGTTAGGGCAACTCGATGAGCTGTTGCGCGCGTATGGGCCTCTCATCGAGAGGTGTCGGACCGCAGAGCCCGATCACATCGAGCGCGCGGCCTTGGCAGCGATGCTGCATTCGTTCTACACCGGAATCGAGAACCTGCTGAGACGGGTGGCCCTCGAGGCTGACGGGCAAGCCCCCCGAGGGGATCTGTGGCACCGTCGCCTCCTCGACCAGATGTCGGCCGGGACCAGCGAGCGGCCGGCAGTCATCGACGGTGAGTTGCGCGCCGTCCTGCGGCCGTACCTGGACTTCCGCCACATGTTCCGCCACGCCTACGCGTTCGAGTTGCAGTGGAAGAAGATGCGAGAGCCCGTCATGCGCTGTGAGGAGACGTTGAGCGCGCTCCGCGAGCAGGTCCAGGTCTTCCTGGCTTCTCCGCCCAAGGACGCCGCGACGCAACTCCCCCCATGAAGCTCCTCCGCACGAAAGAGGTCGGTCTTCTCGTCTCCCTGCTGATCCTACTGGCGCTGATTCTGGCGAGCGGGCCGCGGGCGCGCGAGGGGTTCAGCGGCGTCGGCAACATCCAGAACCTCTCCCGCCAGATCGCGCTGCTGGCGATCTTCGCCATCGGGGAGACCTTCGTCATCATCACCGCCGGCATCGACCTCGCCGTCGGCTCGCTGATCGCCTTCGCGGGCGTCATGGCTGCGAGTCTGCTGGTGAAGCACGGCGTGGGGGTCGGGCCGACGATCCTCATCGTGCTGGCGGTCTCGGCGGCAATCGGCTGGCTGCACGGGCTGTTCGTGACGAAGGCTCGCCTGGCGCCCTTCGTGGTGACCCTCGCCTCGATGCTGATCCTCCGGGGCCTTGGGCGCGTGCTGTCCCCCAACCAGACGATCGCCATTCCGGAGGACCGCTTCAGCGCGTTCAACTACCTCGCCAACGGGCAGCCGTGGGGTATTCCCATGCCCGTGTTCATCCTGGTGGTCGTCGCGCTCCCCTCGATCTTCCTGCTCCGGTACACGTTGTGGGGCCGGTACCTGCTGGCGCTCGGCAGCAATGAGGAAGCCACGCGCCTCTCGGGCGTCAACGTCCACCGGATGAAGACGATGGCGTACGTGCTGTGCGGGTTGCTGGGGGGGCTGTCGGGGATCCTCGACGCCGCGTACAACCGCGTCGGCGACCCGCGCGCGGGGGTGATGTACGAGCTCCGGGCGATCGCGGCAGCGGTCATCGGCGGCGCCAGCCTCATGGGCGGAGCGGGGAGCGTGCTCGGCACGATCCTGGGGGCCTGCATCTTCGGCGTGATCTACAACGGCATCAACATCGTGTTCACCAAGAACGCGTCGATCTGGGAGAACGTCATCGTCGGGGCGGTCGTCCTGATCGCCGCACTTCTCGACGTGATCCGACAGAGGCGACAGCGAACCTAACCCCTCGCCTCGACCCACTGCGCGACCGCCTCGAACCGTTCCACCGACACGCGGATCCCGTCGGACGCGACCAGCAAGCTGAACGGCGCCCGGCGGACGCGCGGGGTGATCAGCCGATCCAGCGCCGCGCCGCCTCCGGAACGAGGCGTACTGCGCGGCCGCTGCTTACTGCCATGTCCGGAACGGCGTCGGCGTGGCGCCTTCCTCGAACTGCACGCCGTCCACCCACAGCGTGCCCGGGCTCCTGATCTGGAACGCGATGAACCCGTCGCCGTTTACGGTTCCCGTCGGAGTGGAGCTGAGGGTGTACCGTTCCCACGCGTCCGAGACGGCCATGACCTGGGTGCTGGCCCACCCGCCCGCGGTGGCGATGACGTCGAGATGAGGCCTGTCTGACCTCATGTAGGCCGAGAGGGTGTACGTCTCGCCGGCATCCAGGACGATGCCCCGTAGGAACTGGAACGCGTCCGCGGTGTGGGCCATCCATCCAAGGGGGGCAGTCGTCGTCGGATCGGCATTCGCCAGCCGGAGGCTCGCCTGACCCTCCCAGGCCACGGCGCGGTCGGGCCCCCACGGGGCCTGAGGGCCACCGATGGAACCCGTGCGCCCCAGC
>VGFB01000278.1 GCA_016869015.1 Armatimonadota bacterium | reverse complement strand
CCGGGGGGCCCGCGGAGCGCGCTGCGCATGCCGTGGGGTGGATCGCGGAGTTCGCCGCCAGTTCTCCCGAGCGGGCCAGGGTCGAGTGGGCGCTGGTGAACGTGCTGGTCGACCGGCAGCAGCCGGTTCTGGCCCGGCAGACGGCGGCCCGGCATCTATGGCACGTCGCGCGACCCGACGCGGTCCCGGCGCTGGCGGCGCTCATCGAGGACCCCGACGTGGCGTCCGAGGTGCTGTGGTCGCTGCAGAACCTACGCGGGAAGCGGGCCCTGAGTGCCCTGACCGAGGCCTGCGGCTCGGCGGAGGGGACCGCGGCCGCGCCGATCCTGGACGCCCTCGGCCGGCGCCCCGACGCGCCCGTCAGCCTCCTGACGGAGGCGGCAGAGACATCCGAGCCGGTCGTTCGGCTGGTCGCGCTGGAGGCCCTGGGGCGCAAGGGTGACGTCTCCGTGGCCGCCTTCCTACAGCGCCGGGCCGAGGCGGCCGACGGGGACGAGCGGATTGCGGCGCTCCTGGCGCTGGTGTCGGTCGGCGATGCGCTCCGACATGCCGACGACACCGATGCCGCGCGCCGGACCTACGAGCGCGCTCTCGAGTTGGGCGACGATGTCCGGGCCGTCGTGCTCGGATCGCTGCGCGGCCTGTCCACCACCGGCGATGGGGATACGGCCGGCGTCGTCGCCCGCTTCCTGGGTCGCTCGAACCCGTCCGTGCAGGTCGCGGCGGCGAGCGTGCTGGCGCGGCTCCCCGGCCGCGCCGCGACTGACATCCTGGCGGGGGAGCTGGCCGGCTCAGGGCTACAGAAGGCACGGCCGATCCTCAGCGCCCTGGCGGACCGCGCCGACCCCTCGGCCGTGGACGCCGTGATCCCCCTGGCGCGGGTGGACAACACCGATGTGCGCAAGATGGCCCTGGCCGCGCTGGGGCGCATGGGGGATCGCGCGGGTTGCGAGGTGGTCCTCGAGGCCTACCAGGACCCGACGGCCGCCACTGGCGTGCGCAATGCCGCCTTCGGCGCCTACTTGTCGGTTGCGTCCGCCCAGGCGGTGCGCGGCAGGCACGACGTTGCGCGGGAACTCCACGAGGGCGCGGTGGTCATGGCCGCCACCGACGAGCACCGGGCCGCAGCGCTCAACGGCCTCACCACCGTCGCCGGGGCGCAGTCGCTACCGATCATCGAGCCGAGTCTCGCGGCCGAGGGCGCGGTGCAAGAGGCGGCGATCGGCGCGTACCTCGCCGGCGCCGACGCTCTGGCGGCAACGGGCGACCGCGACGCCGCCGTCGTGGCCTACACGAAGCTGCTGAACGCCGCGGCGTCGAGTCCGCGGGCGGTGGAGATCGCCCGGCGACTGGGAAGCCTGGGCTCGAGCATCGATCCGGGTTCGCTCAAGGGCTTCGTGACCCACTGGTTGGTCATCGGCCCGTTTCCCAGCGACAAGGACTACGGTGGAACGGACGCGGTCTACCCCATCGAGAAGATGCTGGGCCTCGACACGGACCAGCCCTTCGGCGAGCCCAACGTGACCGGAACGCGCCGGCACACCCTCGATGCCGAGGGCATCATGGACTACGTACCGATGTTCGAGCAGCACCAGAACGTGATGTGCTACGCCTACGCCGAGGTGACGCTGGGCCAGGCGACCGAGGCCCGGCTGCACGTCGGTAGCGACGACTCCATCGTCGTGTGGGTCAACGGGGCGGAAGCGCACCGGTTCAAGGGCCCACGTGGCCTCAAAGTGGGCGAGGACACGCGGGACGTTGTTCTGCAGGCAGGCGTGAACCGCGTCCTGATCAAGGTCGTGCAGGGCGGGGGCGACTGGAGCTCCAGCCTGCAACTCACCGACCGCAACAACCAGCCCTTGAGGTTTGAGCAGAAGACGGAGTAGAGGAGAGGCGGGCGGGGGCTCAGTAGGTCACCGGCGGCGCTGCCCCCCAGTCGGTGCCGCTCGACTCCAGGGTGAGCTTGACGGCGCCGCGCCAGATGCAGCGGCCGGCCAAGGCCTCGCGCTCGGGGCGCACTTGGGAAAGGGCGTGGTGGGCGCCCCAGCCGAGCGTTGTGTACACTGTGCGGTCGGGCGGCGCGAACTCCATCCACCCGCCCCAGCCTCGCACCTCGAATGCGAGGTCGTCCGGCTTCACGTTCCAGCAGAGCCACGGCTGGCCGAGGTGCCACTGCTCCCCCATGGCTTCGCAGAGCCCCTGCACTCGCTCAAGCCCCAGCGCCGCCGACATCCGCTCCAAGGGCAGACAGGCCCAAGGGCATCCGGTGTCGAGGTCAGCGGCAAGGCTGAGGCTGGGGCCGCCCGGCGGGCGGCGGTCGCCCCAACTGACGCGGATCTGCGCGACCGGGTACCGGTCATCAGAGGGGCCCCTCTCGCCGGCGCGCCCCAACGTCTCGCGACGCGTGCTGACGCCGGCCGCCCAAGCAATGCCATCCGGAGTTGCGCTGGACTCTTCGGCCGGTGCGGGCGCGAATGTCGCGACCCGCCAAGCCTTGAACCCATGCTCTGACTCCGCTGCCTCAAGCACCTCCGGCGCAGGGCGCTCCCTTCCATGGTAGACGACGCGGACGGTCCCGTCGGCGTGCCGCCCACAGGCAACGACGTACTCCACCTCCAAGAGGGAAGCCTCATCGAGCAGGGCCGGCAGAAGCTCCTTGATCATCTGGGCAGCCACGCCCTCGGTAAGCAGCTGCTCCTCGAAGGGCATTGCGGACCAGTGCTCAACCGTTACGGAGAAGAGATCGCGTTCAGCGCCCCAGTGGGCCGCCGTCGCCATTCCGCTTCTCACGCTCCTGTGGTTCCACAGGGGATCCCGGGGGGCCGTCTGAGCCATGCCGGCGTCCCACGCGCCCTCGACGGCCAGCCGCACATCCTTGAGCAACGGGTAGCCCAACGCTGCCAGCTCTAGTTCAGGGGCCCGTAGAGCGCCGCGTACAGTGGTCCCCGCCAGATAGGGGTCCAGCCCGACGTACCCGGCCATCTCGTAGAAGCCCCGGCGAATGAACGGGCCGCCCGAGGTCACCAACCGTCCTCTGGCAAGGGCCGCCTCAAGAGCCAGGCGCAGCGCATTAGGCATCGGCCGTCCTCCGCTCTGCCGTACTCAGGCTACAGTGTGGCACCTCCCGGGGCGCCCGTCGCGCACACAGTATACACCGTATCCCGCTCCACGGGAACCCTGCCGGCTTCGCGGATGAGGGCGCAGAGCTCGTCGCGGGTGAGGGATTGGGGCGTCGTGGCGCCGGCGGCGTGGGTGATGCGCTCCTCGGTCACCGTGCCGTCGAGGTCGTCGGCGCCGAAGCTCAGGGAGACCTGGGCGAGCTTCAGCCCCTGCATGATCCAGAAGCTCTTCACGTGGTCGAAGTTGTCCAGCGCGAGGCGCCCGATGGCGACCTCCCGGAGGTCCTCGACGCCGGTGGTCGAGGGTCGGCCGCCAAGGTCGGTGTTCCCCGAGTGGTAGGCCAGCGGGATGTAGGCCATGAAGCCGCTCGTCTCGTCCTGCAGCGCGCGGAGGCGCAGCAGGTGGTCGACCTTCTCCTCGGGGGTTTCGAGGTGCCCGTAGAGCATCGTGGCGTTTGAGCGCAGGCCAAGCGCGTGGGCCGCGCGCATGACGCCCAGCCACTCCTCGCCGGACAGCTTCACGGGACACACCGCCTCGCGCACCCGAGCCGAGAAGACCTCCGCCCCCCCGCCGGGGAGGCTGCCCAGGCCGGCCGCGATGAGCTGCTCCAGCGTCTCCCGCACGGACAGGCCGGCGACCTGCGCGATGTGCGCGATCTCGACAGCGGTGAAGGCCTGCAGATGGATGTTGGGCAACACAGCCTTCAGGGACGAGAGCATCTCAAGGTAGTAGGAGAACGGCAGGTCCGGGTGCAGGCCGCCGACGATGTGCAGCTCGGTGAAGCGGCCGGGGACGCTCGTCGCGGCCTCGACGATCTCGGGGACCGTCATGGCGTAGCCGCCCTGCGCGCCCGGCTCGCGGCTGAAGGCGCAGAAGCGGCAGCGGTTCACGCAGAGGTTGGTGTAGTTGAGGTGCCGGTTGACGATGAAGTAGGTGACGTTGCCGTTCTTGCGCTCGCGGACGAGGTTCGCCAGCGCGCCGAGGTCGAGGAGGTCGCCGTGGCGGTACAGGTAGAGGCACTCCTCGGCGCTCAGCCGCTCGCCGCTCTCCACCTTCCCGCGAATGCGCTCGATCACAGGAAGACCTCCAGGCACACGCCCACCAGCACCAGCAGACTCGCCACGCCGTTGGCGGTGAAGAAGGCCGCGTTCACCCGCGAGAGGTCGTCGGGCGACACGATGGCGTGCTCGATCAGCAGGACCAGGGCGACAACGCCGACCGCGGCGTAGTACAGGGCGCCCATCCCCGTCAGCCAGCCGAACAGCGCTGCCAATACGAGGAACGCGGCATGCAGGGCTGATGACACCTGGAGCGCGCCCCGCCGGCCGAGCGCGACGACCGCCGAGTGAACGCCGTGGGCGCGATCGAAGGCCTCGTCCAGCAGCGCGTAGATGATGTCGAAACCCGCGACCCAGCAGATCACCGCCAGCGATAGCACCATCGGCGGATAGTCGAAGGTCGGCTTCACCGCGAGCCAGGCGCCCATGGGGGCGATCCCCAGCGAGAGCCCCAGCGCGGCGTGGCACCAGGCGGTGAAGCGCTTGGTGTAGGAGTACCCCAGCAACACGATCAGCGCCGGCAACGAAAGCGCGAGGCAGAGCCGGTTCAACATGGCCGCCGCGAAGACGAACAGCCCGCTGCACGCGGCCGTCAGGGCCCACGCCTTCGAGATCCGCACGCGCCCGGTCGGCAGTTCCCGCTGCCGAGTGCGGGGATTCAGGGCGTCCAGCTCGCGGTCGAGGATGCGGTTGAAGGCCATCGCGGCTGTACGGACGGAGACCGCAGCGACGATCATCCAGCCGAGCTGCGAGGCGGTCGGCAGACCGCCGGCGTGGATGAAGGCCGCGCTGAGCACGAAGGGCAGGGCGAACACGGAGTGCTCGAACTTCACGAGGCTGAGGTAGTCGGCAAGCCTGCTCATCGGTCCGGGGGGGCCGACCAGCGGGGCTGGTCGACATTCGGCACGCCGAGATGCACCAGCGCGCGACCCACGACGGTCGCCACCAGCTCCTCGATCGAGGCGGGCCGGTCGTAGAAATGCGGAGAGGCGGGCAGGAGGATCGCCCCGGCCTCCGTCAGCGCGGTCATGTTGCGCAGGTGGATGAGGTTCAGGGGCATCTCGCGTGGGACGAGCACCAGGGGCTTGCGCTCCTTCAGGCAGACATCCGCCGCGCGGGCGATGAGCGTGTCTGCGGCGCCCCCCGCGATGCGACCCAGCGTGCCCATGCTGCACGGCAC
This sequence comes from Armatimonadota bacterium, assembly GCA_016869015.1. Lineage (GTDB taxonomy): Bacteria > Armatimonadota > Zipacnadia > Zipacnadales > VGFC01 > VGFC01. The sequence continues at coordinate 500 of VGFB01000278.1, read as the reverse complement.
GACCAGCATCGCGTCAGCGCAGGAGGAACCACTGGCCGGAGGCGCCGAGAGATCGTCGCAGGCGAACCAGGTCACGCGCGCGTCGGCGCCGCCGAGGTCGCCCGGAGCGAGGCTCAGCTCATGCCGCACGATGTCGGCGGCCGTAGGGGTGAGCGTCGCCCAGGTCTCGACGCCATGCTCCGCCAAGGCCCGGATCGCGCGGTCCGCGTAGATCGCGCCCGAGGCGCCGGTTACCGCCACGAAGACGGTCATGGACGGGTGGCTCCCAGGATGGTCACAGTGCCCATCAACCGCGAGTGGGCTTCCAGGTCGGTGAAGCCGCTTCTCTCGACCAGCTCGAGCATCTCCTCGACGGCAAGGAACTGGTCGATCGACCTCACCAGGTAGCTGTAAGCGCTCACGTGCTCGCGGGCCACGCACCAGGCTACCGCGGGCACGAGCCTCCGCACGAAGGCCGCCCGCGCGCGCTCGAGGGGGCGCGTCGGCCGGTAGAACTCGAG
>VGFB01000277.1 GCA_016869015.1 Armatimonadota bacterium | reverse complement strand
ATCCCTCACAGCCGCCTCGACATGGCAATCACTCCGGTACCTCCCGCGCGCGCCGTGTGGGAGACGCTGCACGACCCCGTCAGGTTGGTCCCGGGGTAGAGACATCCGGCGGATCCTGCTCCTCCTCCAGCGGTTTGCCCCAGGCGTGCCGCATCAGCCACCGGGCCGCGCCCAGGACGGGCTTCGGCCAGAGGATCAGGACGATCAGCAGTAGGATCAGCGCTTCCTGGATCAACGGACGCCTCAGTACCGGCCTTCTTCCGCCACCAGCTTGGCGACAGCCTGCATGTTCGCGAGCTTCGCGTCGGCAGGCACTTCGTCGGAGGTGGTGATGGCATAGCCGCCCCCGGCCATCGCCGCCCGCAGGCAACGGCAGGCTTCCTCCTCGGCCTCGCGGACGGAGCCGTGGGCGAGGACGACCGGGCTGTAGTTGCCCATCAGGCAGAACCGCTTCCCGAAGGTCTGCTTCACCTCCGCGAGATCGCAGTCGCCCAGCACGTCCAGGTGCTGGACCCCGTGCGGGCCCGCATCCGCGATCTGCGGCAGGACCGCGCGCGTCCTGCCGGTCGTGAAGAAGACCACGCGCTTCCCCGGCGCCAGGGCCTTGCACACCCAGGTCGCCTCGGGGAGGACGAACTGCTCGAAGAGGGCGGGGGAGATGAGACTGGTCGAGCCCCAACAGATGTCGTAGACCAACACATCCGCCGCCGAGGCGTTGAGGCACTCGACCGCGAGCGCGGTGCGCCGGTGCATCTTCTCGTGCAGCTCGAGCATCTCGGCGGGGCGGTCCATCAGGTCGAGCACGAACTCGGCCGAGTCGCGCAGGTTCGCGAGGGCGTACAGCGAGTCGCACAGCCAGAAGTTCACCAGCCCGTCGTCTCCCACGTACTCCCGCGCCTCCTGCGCCGCGGACACGTCGAAGCGGCCCTCGTCCGCCGCGTCGAGCCAGTCGGCGACGAGCTCCCAGTCGGCAGGCGACTTCACGAACGACGACACGCGCTTCGCGACCAGCGGATCGCCGGGGATGCCCGCCGCGTGGGTGATCTGAGACAGGCTGCCCTTGGGCGTCTCCATCACGTGCTCGGAGACCTGCCACCCGCGCTCGGCGCCCAAGTCGCGGGAGAACTCCCGATAGCCTGCCGGCCGCTCCCAGCCGACGTGCGGGCCGACGCCCTGCAGGTTGAAGATGGTCGAGCCGATCATCCGATGGGCCTCGCACTGGCCCCGCCAGCCTCCGTCACCGGTGAAGGCCAACGCACAGCGCCCGACCAGCTCCCAGGTCACGGGCACCTGATCCGGCTGTCCGCCATCCAGCGCAATCGAGAGACGCTCTCGGTGAGTCAAGGTGGACCTCCATCCATCTGGGTTCGGCGTCCGTTTCGCTGCCGGCGCCGCTTCGGCCTTCCGCCTGCCGGCAGGACGTTGCGGCGTTCCCGGCGAATCGCTCCTTGGTGATCCCCATGCAAGTGCCGGCCCGGTTCCTGCGCGTCAACCCCTCCTATCGCGGCACGCCGAGCGAGGAGGGATGGTTGGAGATCGACATCAAGGCCGTGGACATTGAGGGCGTGAGCAAGCTCTATGTGAACCTCGATGAGGTGGCTCGCATCCGCACGAAGCGCGAGGCGGCGGGCAAGGTCCTCGACGCCTGGGACGCCGCCTTCGGCAAGAAGGACGACGACGCATGAGCCTCCTCGGCATCGACATCGGCAGCACGGGCACGAAGGGCATCGCCTTCGATCCCGAAGGCCGGCAGCTGACCTCGGCCTATCGCGAGTACCGGGAGGTCTACCCGGGCCCGAACATGATCGAACTGCCGCCCGGGGATGTCTGGGCGGCCGTGCGCGACGTGATGCGCGAGGTCGCGGCGGCAACCGCAGGCGATCCCATCGAGACCATCTCACTCTCCGCCATCGGCGAGGCCTTCACCCCGATCGGGCGGGACGGCGAGTTCCTGCACAACACGATCACCTCCATGGACAACCGTAGCGTCGCCCAGACGGAGGCGCTGCGCGAGAGCGTCGGGGCGTGGGAGACCTTCACCCTCACGGGCCAGCCACTCCACCCAAGCTACACGCTCACCAAGATCATGTGGCTTTGCGAACAGCGGCCCGACGTGCACAAGGCCGCCTGGAAGTACCTTCTCTGGCCGGACATCGTGATGCTCAAGCTGGGGCTGGAGCCGCGCCTCGACTACACCCTCGCGGGCCGCACGATGGCCTTCGACATCGTGGGGAAGCGCTGGTCGGACGCGATGCTGGCAGCGGCCGGCGTGTCCCCGGACGTCTTCGCGCAGCCGGTCCAGTCGGGCGAGGTGGTGGGCGAGGTGCCCGCGACGGTAGCGGAGGATCTCGGCTTGCCAGGCGACGTCCTGGTGGTCGCGGGCGGACACGATCAGCAGATGAACGCGCTGGGGGCGGGGATCGTGCGGCAGGGGCTGGCGGTTGACGGCATGGGGACGGTGGAGTGCGTCAGCGTGGCCTTCGACGAGCCCGTACGCACCCGCGACATGCTGACGCACAACTACTGCGTCTACCCGCATGTCAAGCCCGACATGTACGCCAGCCTCGCCTTCACCTACTCAGCCGGGAGCATCCTGCGCTGGTTCCGCGACCAGCTCGGCGCCGCCGAGGTCGCCGAGGCCCAGGCGACCGACCGCGACCCGTATGAGATCATCCTCGGCGACCTGCCGGCGGGCCCCACCGGGTGTTTCATGATCCCCTACCTCGCCGGCTCGGGCACGCCGTACCTCGACCCCCTCGCGAAGGGCGCGCTGCTCGGCCTCAGCCTCAGTTGCGACCGCAAGACGATCGTCAAGGCCATCCTCGAGGGCATCTGCTACGAGCTGAACCTGAACCTCACCGCGCTTGCCGCCTCGGGAATTCACATCGACTGCCTGCGGGCGACCGGGGGCGGCTCGCGTAACGCGGACTGGCTGCAGATCAAGGCCGACGTCACCGGCACGCGCGTCGTGACACTGAACGTCTCGGAGACCGGCTGCCTCGCCGGCGCCATCCTCGGCGCGGTCGCCAAGGGGTACTACGGCTCCGTGGATGAAGCCTGCGCGCAGCTCGTGCACGAGAAGGCCGAGTTCGGCCCCCAGGAACCCAACCGCGGGCAGTACGAGCAGCTGTACCGAACGTACAAGGAGCTGTGGCCGGCCATCCGCGAGACGATGCGCGGGGTAGGGTGACACCGTTGTCTCGGTTGGGGCGTTGACGCAAGGGGGGAGCGTGGCCGATGGCGGCACGCCTGCACCCACGGGCTCTCGAACGGGCACAGGAGCGCGGCGCAACTTCGCCCTCGGCGGCCAATGGCGCGGCCGGCAGTACGCCACCAAACAGGTCGAGGCCTACGCCGTCGAGGAGGCGGGCCGGCAGGTCATTGCAGTGATCGTGCGGTACTTCTGAAGGCCGGGGGCCGACGGGCGAGTCGGGACGTTCGGCGGCACGCGTGCGGGACTCCAGGGCTACACCGGCAGCGTCCTCGGCACGAAGAGCGTTACGACCTCCAGGAGCCACAGCCACACGGGCCTCGTCGAGCAGACCGTGCGCTTCATGCAGGCCGCCGACGGGAGCAAGCGCCAGGGCGGCGCGCCGCTTGCGGTTGCGGCGTTCTGCCTGGACTGATCGCAGCACGAGCAGGTTTCTGCGGGCCGGGTCCCCCAACATGATCGGTGCTCTGTCCCTACGACGCCCCGCGCACGTCACGTCAAGCCCGCAGCCCCCTGTGCCAGACGGCACCGGAGACGGGGTCGACCTCCGGCCTCACTGGAGTGAGCATGATCGACGACTACCTGGCGTATCGCGATGTGGATCGGGAATTCTACGAGCGCTACCTCCGGGGCTTCCTTCCGCGCCGCCTGTTCGATGCGCACATGCACGTGCATCGGGCGGAGCACGTGCCCCCGCTAACCGATGAGCTGCGGGCGCGGAACTGGGCCGGGGCCGTGTCGCACCCGGCGTACCCTGTCGAGGACGCGGAGGCCGACTACGCGAAGCTCTTCCCCGAGAGCGATATCCTCCGCCTGCAGTTCGGGACGATCTACCGCGAGGCCGACTTTGAGGCGTGCAACGACTACAACGCGGAGAAGGCGGATCGGGAGCGCGTCTGGGCCCTGGCGGTTCTCGATCCCGCCTGGTCGGGGGAGGCCCTGCGCGAGCGACTCGTGCGCGGCCGGTTCAGCGGCGTGAAACCGTACTGGTCGATGGTGCCGGGGAAGGTCGAGAAGGACGTGACGCTCGATGAGATGATCGCCCCCGAGCAGCTCGAGGTGCTGGACGACTTGGGCCTGATGGCGACGATCCACGTCCCGGGTCCCGAGCGCATCCGCGACCCGCACACCCGCCGGGTACTGCGTGACTGGTGCGCCCGTTACCCGCGGGCGACGTTCGTGGTCGCCCACCTCGGCCGGGCATACGCCTTCCCCTTCGCGCGGGACACGTTTGCCGACCTCGCCGGCATCGAGGGGCTACTCTTCGACTGCAGCGCCTTCCTGAACCCGAACGGCTTCGAGTTGGCGTTCCGGACCCTCGGGCCCCGGCGTATCCTGTGGGGCACGGACTTCCCGGTCCTGTCCCGAATGCGAGGGTACCGCGTGTGGGAGGGCGAGACGTACTGGAACGTGACCAGCGCGGACTACCCGTGGAACACCGACCGCGAGCCGCCGGAGGTTGAGGCGCGGTACACCTACTTCATCTACGAGGCCCTGAAGGGAATGCGCGAGGGCGCCGAGCGCTCGGGGCTGACGACCGAGGACCTCGAAGCCGTGTTCTTCGGGAACGCCCACCAGTTGCTGGCCCCACAGACAGACTGCTCGTGAGTGTCCTCCAGTCCCCTGTGGGTGATGCCACCGGCTGCTGGAGGAACCCCTCGACCATCGGGTGCCCATCACCTGTCCTTCCCATCCCCCGAGGTGAGCGAGATGCTACTGCCCCCGAGCGTGCGCCCGGTCGAGGGACCGGCTGATCCGACCTCGCGTGAGGCGTGGACTCGCGCGGCCGACAACTACCTCGCTCACTGTGCCCGGGCAGCCAACTGGAACAAGCTGATCGAGATTCCGGCGATGCGGCGGCTCCTGGGCGAGGCGCGCGGAAAACGGACGCTGGAGGTGGGCTGCGGGCCGGCGCACTACAGCGTGTGGCTGGCGCAGCAGGGCGCGGAGGCGTGGGGTCTCGATCCGGTGGCGGCGCTGCTGGAGGCGGCGCGTGGCTCGGCCGAGGCGGCGGGGGTCGAGCTGCGGCTCAGGCCGGGCGGCGTGGAGTGCCTGGCCGACTACCCCGACGCCCACTTCGACATGGTCCTCTTCCCGATGATGCTGGAGTATGTGGACGACCTCGCCAGCACCTTCCGGCAGGCGAACCGGCTGCTCACTGCCGAGGGGTTCGTTGCGATCAGCGTCGTTCACCCCATGCGGTCGTTCAACGTGAAGCACGAGACGGAGGAGGGCGAGGAGCTGCGGATCGTGTCCGGGTATCTCCACAGCGGCGTGTTCGAGTGGTCGCAGTGGATCATGCGGGACGCCGACGGGAACGACATCCCGTGCCGGTCGCACCGGCGCACGATCGAGGAGTACGTCGAGGCGCTCATCGGCGCTGGGTTCCTGATCGAGGCGCTGCGGGAGCCGGACGCCTCGCCCGAGGGCTGGCTCCTCGATCCCCGGACCTGTCGGGAGAACCACCACTGCCCGAACTTCCTGCTGCTCAAGGCCGCAAAGGACGCCCGCCGGTTATAGCCCCTTTCGCCCCGTGAGCCGCTCCTGCTCGATGGAGCGGCGGATCTGCTCGTCGGCTTCCTCGATGATCGGCGCGACCTGAGCGGTGGTCCAGGTGCGCTCCTCCCAGGTGCGCCTCTGCAGGGAGCCAAGG